>JAGTVG010000072.1 GCA_018224645.1 Cyclobacteriaceae bacterium | reverse complement strand
GGATATTTCAATGAATTGAAAGATAAGGGCATTGACGGATTGATGTATAACGGTGGTCAGGATCCAGCGACTTATAAAAGGGTCGGCGAAATTGCAAAGCAAGCCGGGCTTGAATTTCATACCTGGATACCCACCATGGTACAGCGTGAAAATCCCGGTTTACAAAAGGAATGGTATGCGGTAAACGGATTGGGTGAATCGGCATTTGACAAACCTGCCTATGTGGACTATTATAAATTTCTATGCCCCAGCCGTGAGGAAGTTTATCTGTTCCTGGAGCATATGTATGGCAGAATTGCCGATATTCCTGAAGTGGATGGAATTCACCTGGATTACATCCGATTTCCCGATGTGATCCTGGCGGAAGGATTGTGGGAAAAATATGGCCTGGTCATGGACAAGGAATATCCCCAGTTTGATTATTGTTATTGTGATCTATGTGTCCGGAATTTCAGGGAGAGAACCGGGATCGATATAAAGTCTGCCGAGGATCCCTCGCAGGTGGAAGAATGGAAACAATTCCGGTATGACCTGATCACGAACATCGTCAACCGTCTGGCAGATATGGTCCATTCGAAAAACAAGGAAATCAATGCAGCGGTATTTCCGGGACCCAATTCCATCGCTAAAAGAATTGTCAGGCAGGAATGGGACCGCTGGAACCTGGATGCATTTTATCCCATGAATTACAATGATTTTTACCTCCGGGGTACAGCATGGATCGGTGATGTCACCCGGGAAGCCGTACAGGCACTCGGTGATAAAAAACCAGTATACAGCGGGTTGTTTATCTGTCCCGATCCCGGCAAAAAAGGCACGGAACCGGATCCTGAAAACCACGGGTTAATCCCGGAAGAACTGGAAGCTGCCATCCGGGAGTCAATTGAAAATGGGGCAGCAGGTATATGCCTGTTCACACCCAACCGGATGACGGAGGCACACTGGGAGGCATTCACCAGGGCCATCAGGCAGGATTGATGGGACACACGGAAGCGGAGAAGCGCCTGCCTGCATCCCTCTTGCATAACTTCAGCGGAGCAATACCGTCAGGTAGGCCTGCCTACCGGCAGGTAGGAAAAATTTATGAATTTTTCGTATTAAATATTTTGATCTCACGATAATATCATAAGAAAAATATATTATTTTTATAACCCGATAAGTTTTGCTTATGACATTGGTTCAGTTGGAATATGCGTTGAATGTTTTAAAAACCGGAAGTTTTCAAAGGGCGGCAGATAATCTCCACATCAGCCAGCCGGCCTTAAGTATGCAGATCAGGAAACTCGAGGAGGAAGTTGGCATTCGCCTGTTTAACCGGAGCAGCAATCCCATTAAACCAACAACGGATGGAGAGCTATTTCTCGAAAGGGCACAGGAAATTACAAAGGGGGCAAAGCAATTGTCAGCCTTCTTTCAGAATCTGGGCAGCAGTTATAGCGGAATACTGAGAATCGGCATCATTCCTACCCTTGCCCCTTTTCTGGTCCCTCTTTTCGCAGATCAGCTTCAGCAGAAGTACAGGGAATTTAAAATGGATATTCATGAGCTGATCACGGAGAAGATTGTTGATGGCGTACGTGCCGGCGATCTTGATGTGGGCATCATTTCCACCCCAATTCATGTTTACGGAATAAACTCCATCACACTTTTTTATGAAAAATTTTATTTCTATACCACGGAAAAAGGTGTCAAGTCAAAAATTGAAATTGACCTCAACGAAATAAATTATAAAAAGCTCTGGTTACTGGAAGAGGGAAATTGTTTCCGCGACCAGATCAATAATTTCTGCGATCTTATTAAAATCAGAAAAAACAAGGATTTTGATTACAGGAGCAATTCCATTGATGCTTTGATCAGGATCGTCGATTCAAAGGGAGGGATTACCATTCTTCCGGAGCTCAGTACATTATGTCTCTCAGCCGCGCAGGAGGACAATGTAAGGATCATTCATGGCAAGCCGAAGGCAAGGGAAATCTCCATGATCGTGACAAAAACTCATGATAAGGAGAGACTGACCGAAAAACTGAAGGAATATATTCAGTCGAATATCCCGAAATCCATGTTATCCAGTGCCGGACTGGAGATTGTTGACCCTGAAATTAACCCCGGTTATTCCTAGATTTTTTTTAAAATGGAATACCCATTATATGTAACTTAATTATATTCAGTAAAATCGGGACGGCCTGCATCCCTTTCGCATAACTTGAGCGGAGCAAAGCCGGCAGGTAGGCCTGCCTACCCGGCAGGTAGGAAAAATTAATGAATTTTTGGGGTTAAATTGATATGACCCGTTTGTAATCCCATCAAATGAGGCGAATCCTATTCCCTGATACATTTCCAGGATTTTGAAACAGTTAAAAATGTCCGGTCATTCATTCAGTGTCAACATTTCAACCGCCCGGGCCACCTGATCCGGTTTACCCAACACATAAACAACATCGTTTTCCTTAAATATAGCCTCCGGACCAGGATGTTCAACGATCTGCTCACCCCGTTTTAAAGCAACCACCGTCACACCATATGTTTTCCGGAATTGTATATCAGAAATTGATTTTCCCACAAGCAGGGAACCCTTGTCAATAGATAACGCAAAAATCTCAATATTTGGGATATCTTTTGTGATGGATACATCTGTTGACTTATCTTTTTCCCTGAATATGCCGTAATTGTCCTTCCTGATCTTTTCAATGACATCAACGATTTTCCGCCTTGGAACTAAATACTTTATAAGGACTCTTTCGAATAAATTAATGGCGGTTTCAAATTCTTCCGGGATCACCTGATCGGCCCCCAGTTTATATAATTCCTCAATGTCTTGAATATATTTTGTCCTCACCACCAGGAATGCATGTTTATTCAGGCTCCTGACTTTTTCGCATACGGCCATGGCAGTAATCAGATCACCAATTGAAATTACGATCATTTCAGCGGTATCCACATGGGCTTTTTTAAGTATGGGCTCATTGAGTGCGTCTCCATAAATAACGGTTTCGCCTTTATCCTGCTTTTTACGGGTAATTGCCGGGTCAAATACGATGGATATATATGGGAAATTCATATATTTTGCCATGACGGAAAGATTTAGAGCCCGTGAATCCTTTCCTATGAGTACGAGATGGTTTTTTAAATTGGGAATATCAATTTGTTTTAATGGAAACAAACCTTCCACCAGTATTTTGGGGATCGGCAGTTTTAAAATTAAATTCGCAAAGGGTGATGCCACCTGGATCAGGAATGGCGTAAAAGCCATAGACAGCACGGCTACGGAGAGGAATAACTGAAAATAATATGGAGGAATGATCTTGTAATCCATTCCCAGTTGGGCGAGAATGAATGAAAATTCCCCGACCTGGCTGATGGCCAGCCCGACCAGGATTGTCCCTTTTAATGTATGCCCCAGAATAAACGCACATAGGCTTCCAATGGACATCTTCAGCACAATCACCAGTATTACGGTGGAAATTACGAGAAAAGAATTATCCATGACGAAACCCAGGTCAAGCAGCATACCGATGGAAACGAAAAAGAAGCTGGCGAAGATATTTTTAAAAGGGATGATATTCCCAAATGCATTATGACTGTAATCAGATTCGGAAATCATTAAACCGGCCAGGAAGGCACCAAATGCAAGGGACATCCCCAGTTCAGCCGTAAATAAAGCAACGGAAAGACAAATCAGCAGGATCCCCATAAAAAACAATTCCTGGTTTTTGGTCAGCGCGATCAGATGAAGAAGCTTGGGCATCAGCCATTTATTGCCGGAATACACCAAACCAATGATAAGGAGGGCTTTTAATACCAAAATCATTATCTGAGTCGGCAATTCCTGTGTCTCTCCGGCCAGAATCGGTGTAAAAAGCAGCATGGGTATCAGGATGATATCCTGAAAGATCAGGATCCCCAAAACTGTTCTTCCGTAATTGGATGTTATTTCTGAACGTTCCTGCAATATTTTTAAAACGACGGCTGTACTGCTTAGGGCTGTGATCATTCCGATAAAAAGCGCCGCAGTCCAATTCAACTGATATAACCTGGAGACGAACATCGCAATGATTGTTGTGGCTGAAAGCTGCAGGAATCCACCCAGGAATACGATCTTCCTTATTTTTAAAAGATGATTCAGTGAAAATTCCAGGCCTATTGAAAACAGCAGGAGAATGATACCGATTTCCGCCATCAATTCAATTTCGGATGAGGGGGGAATGATGGCCAGTGCGTAAGGTCCCGCAATGATGCCTGTAATCAGATACCCGATGATGGTGGGCATTTTGATCTTGTTAAATACAAGATTCACCAGGGTGGAGAGTAAAAATATGATGACAATGTTTTTGAGAATCGTCAGGTCCATTTCTATCTGATTGGTTCCTTGGTCAGTAAATATTTAAAGTGCAAATTGTTTTTCTAAAGATAATGCAAGGAATCCAAAGGATCATTATTTCTGCCATCCGAATATGAATACCAGGCGCTGCAATTAAGTACTGGTAAGTGAAAATCGTAATTTTTGG
>JAGTVG010000071.1 GCA_018224645.1 Cyclobacteriaceae bacterium | reverse complement strand
GTGGGCGCTGCCCCCAAAAAAGAATTTGTAAAGCGTCTTGAAAAACTATTGGCACTAAAACCAAGGGTCCAGTGAAGTGGTTGGTAGTCATAATCCTGGCACTTAATACGATTACCGTAAAAACCCAGATACAGGAGCCGGTGAAGTGGCGGATTACGGTTGAATCGGCTGATAACGATACAATCACGATCCTGAGACGGGCTGAAATTGATTCAGGACAGTCAGACACCGGATCATGCAAATGGTCCGGTGCCCACTTCTTTTTCCTATCAGCCACCCGGAGATATTATCCTGATTGGGGCGACTGAAGAGGAAAAACCGCGATCTAAAATGGAACCGGCCACAATATACTGCTTGTCATATCAATGAATTTTCAGTTGTTTTAGGGTTAAAAATAAAGGATATTTATACGGACCGGGAGCGCTGGTTTTCAGTGGTCCATTTCTCCTGTCAATAACTAAAATCTTCATGATTAAGAAAAAAATTAAACTCTGTGCACTCCACGAACTCGAGGACAAAAAACCGGCTCATAAACTGATAAAGGATCTTGACCTGGTTGTAATAAGATACGGGGATAAGTTGTCTGTACTCTATGGTCGCTGTCTTCACCGGGGTGCTTTAATGGCCGATGGATATATTGAAGGGCAAAACATAATTTGCGGATTGCATGGATGGGATTACCGTTTTGACACAGGTGTGAGCGAATATAACAACAATGAGGTATTGCAGAAATTTTCAACTGAGATTGTGGATGAAACAGTCTATGTCGATGAAGAAGAAATTGATTCCTTTCTCACTCAACATCCCCAGCCTTTTCCAAGGGATCAATACCTGGGATCATTTGTGGATACCCATCCCGAGGATACGGAACCGTTTACCCTGTACATTAAAGAACTTTCCAGGAACGGTCTTAATAATTATGGTCATCATGGCCCGACAAAGGCCATGGGGGTCGAGCGAAACACACTGCCGAAATGGGATGATATCCAGTTTTTACCTGCTCAACTGGCTTCCAGGCCCTTACTTGACGGGGAAGATGTTGACTCGACTGTGATCATCGGTCCGAAAGCGAAAAAACCATTGACCCTCAGCATGCCCGTTCTGGTTTCGGACATGAGCTTTGGTGCACTTTCCAGGGAAGCCAAAATTGCACTTTCCAAAGGGGCGGAATTGGCAGGTACCGGGATTTGCAGCGGGGAAGGGGGCATGCTTCCCGAAGAACAGGAAAACAATTCAAGGTATTTTTATGAATTGGCTTCCGGGAAATTCGGCTTTTCATGGGATAAGGTAAAAAAAGCACAGGCATTTCATTTTAAAGCTGGCCAGGGTGCCAAGACGGGCACCGGCGGTCATTTGCCTGGTCCTAAGGTCACCGGTGAAATCGCAAGGGTCCGCGGGCTGGAAGAAGGGAAACCGGCAATTTCTCCGGCAACCTTTTCAGATTTCCGTACGCCGGGGGATTTCAGAAAATTTGCTGAAGAAGTGCGGGCGAATACCGGTGGGATACCCGTAGGATTCAAGATCGCAGCCAGCCATATTGAGGCGGATATAGATTTTGCACTCGAAGCCAGTGCCGATTACATCATTCTGGATGGCAGAGGCGGAGGGACGGGCGCAGCTCCGGCGATATTGAGAGATAATATCAACATACCCACCATACCTGCCCTCGCAAGGGCCAGGAAACATCTTGATAAGGCAGGTGCAGGAGAGGTAACCCTGATCATTACAGGCGGACTTCGCATTGCAGATGATTTTGCAAAAGCATTGATGCTTGGTGCGGATGCAATTGCTGTATCAAATTCAGCATTGCAGGCCATCGGATGTCTGGGAATGAGGGCATGTCACACCAACAATTGCCCGGTGGGAATAGCCACACAAAAAGAAAATCTCAGGAGCCGGTTGAAAATAAATACTTCAGCCGGACAATTATATAATTTTCTTCATGCCACCAATGAATTAATGAGGGTCATAGCCCGTGCTTGTGGTCACAAAACGTACAGGGATTTCAGCATTGATGACCTTTCAACCTATAATTACCCGATACATCAATTAACAGGAATACATTATGCAGGAATACATTAAAACCGACCGGCAACTGCACTGGCTCAGCCAGTTGATCGCAAAGGCCAACCGTACCTATGTGCCCGAAAAAAAAGACGACAGTCATACCAATCTGTACTACGACCCCCTTTCGGATAGAATTACCGGCCGGTGGATCGAAAGTCCGGAAGGCATGATCCTGTTCACATTCAATCTGAAAACGATGCAGTTTGAATGGCTCGATCGTCAATTCAGACTGCTCGTATCGATCCCTGCACTGAATAGATCAGCGGGTGATCTTGAGAAGGAAACCGGGGATTATCTCAAATCCATTGGCATGGAGACAGAAAATTTCTTCAGGGAACTTCGTTTTCAGATCCCGGACTATAAAATAGAAAAGTTATCCGATGATGACATTTCGGGTCGAGGATTTGATCACTGGAAATACTACCGCGATCTGGCCAATCAGGCGTGTCATTCCATTATGGGCTATTTTCAGCTGTTTACTGAGATCCGGATCTGGCCACACCATTTCGATACCGGTATCTATCTTGAAGTGAACAGGAATCTTGGGATCGGTTTTGGTCTGGCCATGAAAGATGAAATGGTGGGCCAACCCTATTTTTATATCGCCGGTTATTCGGGGGAAGATCCCTTAATATATGATCATCTGCCTGCCTTGCCATCCGGTAATTGGATAACCGGTTCCCAATGGAAAGGAGCGGTTTTGCCTTTAAGTGATGTGCCCTTTCCCGACAGTGACCAGGCGAATAAAACCCTCAGGCAATTTATATTGAAAACTTCGCTGTGGTACAGTGGCTCAATAGTAGGATATAAAGGCGGAAAGGATTTTATTTAATTAGCCGGAAGTTTTTCCGATCAAATGAATGAACTACGCTGACAAATAAATTATTACTTTAAAAACCGGAAAATGAATATTGAACTGGAATGGCATAAAGTCCTGAAAAGTAAAAATGAACTGGCAGAAGGCCGTGTGATGACGGTGAATGCGGGGCATAAACAGGTTGCCCTCTCTCATTTTAATGATAAGATATGTGCGCTTGACAACCATTGTCCGCATCAGGGAGGTCCCCTGGGTGAAGGAAGTATCGAAAACGGTATTCTGCGGTGCCCCTGGCATGGATGGGATTACCATCCCTGTACAGGTAAGGTGCCCGGTTATGATGATGGGGTAACACCTTTCCCGGTGGAAGAAAGGGAAGATGGTATTTATGTAGGTGTCACGAAGGAAAAACCTCATAAACCCACTTTGT
>JAGTVG010000070.1 GCA_018224645.1 Cyclobacteriaceae bacterium | reverse complement strand
TTTCCGGCAGTTCCTGGACGATGATATGGAAGGGTTTCTTCTCTTGCCTGATAAGGTTCATAATGAAATCGACTCCCTGTGTGCTGGTCCTTCCCCCGATCCCGATGAGCAGGATATCTTCACGGGCTACAAGCAGGTCGCCACCTTCGATATTAATCTTGTTACCTGAAATATCAAAATCATCCGCCACGATGGTCTGTGTTCTTAATTTCGGATGGTAATTGAAGATCGCCTCCATGATCAGCGCCTCCCTTTCCCGCACCTTGTTTGCCATTTTTCCAATCAGCACCTTATCGTGGAACGCGATACTTGCATCACGTGTGAAAAAGAAATTGTGCAGGGGACGCAGGGCAAAATTCTCATCGGAAAGAAAATTGGTGAGGGTCTCTTTTATAAGCGGTACCCCCTGGATCAATAGTCTGCTGAGCTCTCCCGGTTCCAGATCAAGCAGGAAATCCATCAGTTCCGGCCGGCGTTCGTTGTAGCAGGTTTTTTTAATGATCTTTTCCTTCACTTCATTGGAGCGAAGAATATCCCGAAGAAGGTCGGTGACGCGGTAGGTTTGTGTCAGTTGCTGCAAGGCACATTCCAGCTGGTTGTATTCTTTCCTGGCCACTGCGAGGTTCAGAATATCACTGTACAATGCCCGTTCGGCATTCTTTGGGGTCATGTTCTCCACTTCCGGACCGGGTGGGTGCAGGATGACGCCTTCCAGCGTATTGACTTCGGAATAGAGATTGACTTTGGACATACCCGTATATATAATATAATTGAGTATGCAAAGATATGGTTTATAACTGAAAAATATCAACCGGAGAAACCGGATGACCTGTGTGACCCGTCACAAAATGGTTTGTCTGAACTTTTTCCACAACGGCAGAGGAATATCGGGCTTTGCCGGGTGATGATCTCACCGGATGAGTCAAACAGTTCAAAATCACCTGATATCTGCAAGGGACCTTCCTTAAACACTTTGAATTCAGCCTTCTTATCATTCATTTCCCTCATCATTTTCCGTGAAACCGATCTTGCGATGTGTCCCGTCACAATAAGGCATACTCCTTGATCCGCCGCACCTGCAGAAGGAGGTCATCAGCATTGTTTTAAGCATGTTGCCGTCTGCACCGATCACATTGAAATCACCTTCCACTACAATGGGTCCGTTTTTCATCAGGTTGACCTTCACCGGCCGCTGATTGTCTTCTTCCTGTAGGGTTTCCGGTGTCTCTTCTTCTACTGAGACCTGGTTCATCTGAAGGTCTTTCTGATCCATCTCCTTGTTGTGCTTCCACTCCAGTGCCTGGGTAGGGCACTTATTTACTACTTCAATGATCCTGCGCGTAGGAGCTCCTTCCATATTCACCCAGGGCCTTCTGCCCGGATTGAATACTTCAATGAGTTCCCTGAAGCAGGTCGTTGCATGGATGCATTTTGCAGGTTTCCAGAATACGGTGACCTCTCCGTTGGTATATTGTCTGTTCCTGGGATCTTCCATAAAATTTATTGTCACTCACTGAATATGAACAATGCATTCCTGCTAATGTTCAATATCTCAGAAATACGATTTAAGGATTAATTAACACAGCTTCATAAAATTAAGAATTCGCTAACATTGCTATAACCTTTATCTAAGGTTGGGGTTGTTTCTTTGTGTATTAATAATTGTAATAGAGTTATATGAAGTCTTTATTTGGTATTGTTTTATTTCTGGCGCTATCCGGTTCCCTGCTCGCACAGCAGGAAAAAATCACAGGAACAGTTGTCGATCATCAAACCGGTGAACCGCTTGCAGGAGTTACTGTAAAGCATATTTCCAGCGGACTGGAGGTGATCACTGATTTTGACGGGTTTTTTTCATTTGCAGCAACGGACGCTGGGATCATTAAGTTTTCCCTTAAATATGTTTCTTACCAGGAGGTTGAACTGAACAGGGTGAAGGTGGAAGAGGATCAAAAAACAGAGCTGATGATCAAAATGCGAAAAGTGGGCGCAGACGCTTCCGGAGAAACCTTTATGGCTGCCCGGCCCGATAATGATCCCCGTTCGTAAATCAATAGTCCCCGTTCATGACCCAACGATCCCCCCGTTCATGATTCAATAGTCCATGTCCCTGATCCAACGATCCCCCGGGAGAAAAACGCATTGGTTTTTCTCCAGCACAGTGAAATCTCAATTACAGTGAAATCTCAACCTAAATTTTAGAATTTATGACTGTAGCCAATGCTGAACGACCTTCCGGGAACCATCCTTTCAAATATCTGGTTGGATGCATTGAATGATTGGTAGAATATCTCATTATCGTCATTCAGTATATTGGAAATATTCAGGTCGATCGAGGATTGTTGGTTTTTTCCAATTCTTTTGTTGACGGAAATATTCAGGCTATGGAAAGGATCATTGTATATGTCGGGAAACAATCCCCGCCGACTATATAAAGTGTTGGTCCCTTTACATTATAGAAGATCCCTGCATCAAGCCCAAGGTCATAATTCGTATAAGTAAGGGATGAATTGATCACATAAGGCGACTGACCTGCCATGCTGCGGGTACGTGAGAGTGTTTCTCCGGATTTCAGGTAGGTTTCCCTGGAATTGTATTCCACATCTGTCATAGTAATCTGTGACTCAACCAGCGTAATGTTGCTGCTGAAACTGAAATCCCTTAAATAGGAGGAGAGAAAGCTGAAGTTCTTACGGATTTCGAATTCAACTCCAACCAACCTCCCGTCACCTACATTCCTGGGCTGGTATTCTGTGCTGGTTTGTTGTTCAGGTATCCTGACCAGTTCAATCGGATTGTCAAAGTTTTTCATGAAACCACTGATGGACAACATCTGACCACCCGCCATGAAATATTCCCACCTCAGATCCTTGTTGTCGATTCTTGTTTCAGCCAGGTTCCCGTCCCATCCGCTGTAGGTAAACAGCGATCCGTTAAATATCCGGTTTGTAATGGGATCGATGATCTGGGCGAATGACAGCTCCTTGAAGGAGGGTCGTGCAATGGTTCTTGAATAGGCGGCACGTAAGTTTTGTGCATCCGTCAGAGACAGAATCATGTTGATGCTCGGAAACAGATCCAGTGATTCAAGGACTTTTTCATTCTCCAGGTTCAATCCGTTTGTGACATCCCCGGAAGCATAGGTAATGTCTCTTCCTGTATGTCTCTGGACGTAGTATTCGGCCCTCAATCCAAGAATTGTCTTCAGACTTCCAAATAATTCCAGTTCGTTTGATACGTAAGCTGCAGAATTGGAAACGTTTGAAGTATATGCATTGGGATTTTGATTGCTGTTTCCAGACTGGTAATAGATCTTGCCATTGGGAAAAATATTTTCGGAAACCAGCACCAGGGAGGGGTCATAATCCGTCCAGTTGGGTTGTTGACCAAAGAACTGGATATCAAAAGAGAGGATCTGATAGCTTCTGTATTTATAGGTCTGACTGGCTCCAAAGCTGATTTTACCATCCATGTCATTCAGGGCGTATGCTTTGGTCATATCTATCCTGGCAGGCACATTATATTCACTGAGGTTCCTCCAGATCCTGGATGGGTTTCCACCTGCACCTGCACTGAATGTTGGCCCGTCGTATTCACGCGTAAATGCAGTTTTGCGGATATCCGGGTCCTTTGAAAGCGAGAGCGTCGGGGCAATACGCCAGTCAAGATCCCAGCCGGAGGATCCGTATTTCCTGGATCCGTTAAGAAAGATGTTGGTAATCGAACGTTGATTGTATTCAAGGTTGTGTGAAGTGGCAAGGTATCCTGACTGGCCGACAGCTGCACCATCGTTATCTATATTCATAATACCGGCTGTACTTTCACCATTCTGAAGATGCATCAGCGTGAACCGGATCTTGGAATAATTGGTTTTATAAGCGATTCCCCCCAGCAGCCCCACCAGGAAATTCTTTTTTCCCAGGTCACCTTCCGAGATGGTGGCGTATCTCATTTCATATTTGTCGGGGTCGATATAGCGCTGGTATTCTCCAAAGATGACATCATCATAATATTTGAAATCTGATTTATAGGAGAGAGAAAAGATATACCCCAGTTTACGATTATTTTCCGGACCACCGTTGTTTCTGTTGAGATCAATCTGATTCCCCATTGAGATGCTTGCGCTGAAATCAAGGGGACTCATTTTGCGTGTTGCATTCAATGTGGGGTTAAAGCTGTTGATAAAGCTATTCACTTCATCCGGACTGTTCCCGCTGATGGGTGTCGGAATGACAGAACTTCCGGCTCCTGCCGGTAATGCCCGCATTCCCCCGTCAAAACCCAGGAAATCTGTTGCGCCTCCCTGGTAGGTAGGATAGTCGGGATTGAAGTGCATGTCGGGATTATAGGATGCTTTCACCGAAACATTCACTATTTTCTTGTCGGGAAAATCCTTCAGTTCGATATTCAGCAATCCCCCTGTGAAGTCAGCAGGCATGTTTGCCGTGAAGTTTTTACTGACCAGGATGTTGGCGATAAGGTTACTGGGGAAGATGTCC
>JAGTVG010000069.1 GCA_018224645.1 Cyclobacteriaceae bacterium | reverse complement strand
CATCACAAACATATCGCCAACAATAATGTATCCGACGCCTTATCACGTGAAGTGATGTTATATGTGCAGCTTGGGCAGTATGATAAAGCACTTCAAGTTCTTGATAACAATTATTTCAGACAGTGGGAGGGAGTGAGCAAAGCCTATGGTTCCTTCGTGGACGCTCATTTGTTGAGAGGTCTAGGCTATTATGAAAAGAAGAATTTCGAAAAGGCTTTGGATGAATTTAATAAAGCGCTGGAATATCCTGGGAACATGATGGTAGCTCGGCCTTATCGAGGAGGCAGGGAATGCCAGATATATTATTATATCGGCATGGCTCAGAAAAAAATGGGATTGTTGGATCAGGCAATTTCTTCTTTTGATCGGTCTGCCGAACAACGCCTGAGACCTGTTTTATCGGATCTGCATTATTATCGGGGCATGTCCTTACTGGAACTGGAGAAATCCAGACAGGCAGATGAAATATTTAGTAATCTTATTAAAATTGGAAATGACCGCCTGGAAAGCCAGGAAGTAGATTTTTTCGCAAAGTTTGGGGAAAAGGAAACCCAGGAAGATAAAGCCTCCGAAGCCTGGTATCTGATTGGCTTGGGCCAATTGGGCAAAGGTGAATTACAGAAAGCCAGAGAAGCATTCCAGGCTTCCGTTAAGTTCAACATTAATCATGTTTGGGCTAATGTGAATCTGAAAAAATTGAAATGATGATGAAATCTACGGATTTACTGGACAGGACACATGATCTTTTTCCATTATAATTATTATGTATGGAGATGCCGGAATAAGGATTTTTTTGAGAAATAGGAACATAAAATTTTTAAATGATGACAATTATGCATAATAAAAAGATATTCATATGGTTAATCCTGATATGCTGGGTTCTTACCAGAAATTTCAGTATTGCACAGGATAATAGAAATGAAATGAATGTGATGCCGGAGAATGGATCCATGTTTATTGGTGTGGACTATTATCCGGAACATTGGCCTGAGGAAAGATGGAAAACAGATTTGCAAATGATGAAGGAAGCAGGTTTCAATGTCGTCCGGTTATCGGAATTTGCTTGGGTGCTTTTCGAACCTTCCGAAGGAAATTATGAATTCGCCTGGCTGGATGATTTTCTGAAATTATTACCGCAATATGATATTAAAGTCATCCTCGGAACTCCTACAGCGGTTATGCCGGCATGGGTAGCCAGAAAATATCCCGAAACCCTGGCCACCATGGAGAACGGGCAGCAGATCGTCTGGGGTTCCCGTAAAAACAATTGTTTTTCCAGTGGTACCTACAGACTGCTATCCGAAAGGATAACCAGGGCTATGGCAGAGCATTACAAGGATCACCCATCGGTCATTGGTTGGCAAACCGATAACGAGTTTGCCGGACCGGTATGTTATTGTAATACCTGCAGGAATACCTTTCAGGACTGGGTGAGAGAACGTTATATTACACTGGATTCCCTGAATAGCGCCTGGGGTACGCATTTCTGGGGACATAAGATACAGACATGGGGAGAAATCCAGATACCAAAATGCAACGGGGAAGGAAGGTGGGGAGCCAGCGGGAATCCCGGCGCCTGCCTTGACTGGATGCGGTTCAATTCCTGGCTGAATGTCAGGTTTCAGCACGATCAGGTACAGATCATAAGGGATGTTTGTCCTCAAAGTCATTTTATTACGCATAATCTGATGAGCTTTCACCCGGAGGTAAGCTATTTTGATCTCGGAAAAGATCTTGATTTTGTTTCCTGGGATAATTATCCGGTATGGAATAAACCCGATCTCTCCTACGAACCGGCCATGGCTGCCGATCTGATGCGTGGTATTAAACAGAAGAATTTTTTGATTATGGAGCAGACGGCCGGGCCAAGCGGATGGGGTAATTTTTTTCGCAATCCGCGTCCCGGAGAGATACGGAAAATTTGCTATCAGCAATTGGCCCATGGAGCGGACGGACAGATCTGGTTCAGGTGGAGGACCTGTACTGCCGGGCGTGAACAATATTGGCATGGACTTCTGGGACATGATGGCAGGGCCCTGAGACGCTATAAGGAAGCATCTCAGGTAGCAACGGAATACAGGAATCTTGAAAAATATCTGACTGGTACGACCGTCAAGGCCGATGTGGGAATATTATATGATTATACATCTATCTGGTCATTAACAGGTCAACCCGGATTTGTCGAAAATATTTATGTGCAGGCTCTCAGGCGGTACTACCAGGCATTTTACAGGGCCGGGATCAATGTGGACCTGATCAACCCAGAAGCTGATTTCTCCAGGTATAAGCTGTTGGTAGCTTCCGATCAGATTGTACTTCCGGATCAGCTTGCCGGGAAACTTAATGATTACGTCCGGCAGGGTGGTGTATTGCTGGCCGATTGCCGTACCGGCGTAAAGAATGAGACCAATCTGGCCTGGGAGCGTACACTTCCCGGCAAACTTTCCGCTTCACTGGGTATTGAAATCCAGGAATATGAGGCAGTCACTCCGGATTTTAATTATAAAGTATATAGTAATAGATTATTTGAGGATACGGTTACAGCCATTCACTATATTGACTGGGCGATACCGGTGTCAGCAGAATCAATGGCCGCTTTTGACCAGTGGCATTTAAAAAATTTTTCCCCGGTGACACGAAATAAGTATGGCAACGGAACCGGATGGTATGTTGGAATGATTGCCGCAGAGGAAACTTTTTATGATTCTCTCATAGAAAATCTGTTAAAAGATGCCGGAATAGAAACTTATATTAATCTGCCTGTTGGAATCGAAGCCTCTCTCAGGGAGGGTAATGGAAAGAGACTTTTGTTCCTGATAAATCATACGGAAGAAGAGCAGACAGTTATTCTTCCGGAGATAAAGAAAGAGCTGATCTCAGATAAAAAAACCGGTAAATCAATCGTACTCGGAGTCTTTGGTGTGGCGGTTTTTGAATTATAAAACAGCCAGGAAAGTTTAGAGTGATAATCGAATAATAAGAAACAGACTTTAATTAAAATAATGATTAAGATAAGTTATAATAAATTATTGATTATAAGTATGTTATTTACATTTAATTCATATGGACAGGAATATGATGTCATAGTGTACGGGGCCACGGCAAGCGGAGTCATGGCGTCCATTGCGGCCGCTGAAGAAGGGATGAAGGTACTGTTGGTCGAACCCGGAAGATATGTCGGAGGAATGGTTACGGGCGGGCTTTCCCATACGGATTTTGGAGACAGGACGGTGATCGGAGGACTTGCACTGGAATTTTACAGAAAGGTTGCTGAACATTATCAGACCCATACATTTCACTGGAGAGGCCCCGAACCGCATGTGGGTGAAAAGATCTTTAAGGATTGGCTTGAAAAAGCCGGCGTAGAAATGATGTATGAAAAAAGAGTTATGGAAGTCATTAAAAAAGACGGATATATTGATAGGATTATTTTCAATGATGGTACTGCGGTCCAAGGAGAAGTTTATATTGATGCAGGATATGAGGGTGACCTGATGGCAAGGTCCGGTATATCTTACACACTGGGCAGGGAAGGAGTGGACGATTACAATGAATCGTGGGCAGGAAGACAGCCGGTCATGCAGACAAGTCACCAGATCGACACCCGGATCAGTCCTTTCAAAAATAACAATGCCAGGGAATTGCTCCCGTTAATAAATCCCCGGCCCATGGTTCCAATTGGCGAAAAAGACAATGGAATACAATCCTATTGTTTCAGATTAATTGCCACCGACAAAGAAGAAAATATGGTGCCCTGGACCAAACCTGATCGTTACGATCCGGAGGTATTTGAACTTGCGCGGAGATACTACCGTGCTAATCCTGATGCAGGCCCACTGATCCATTACTGGCCGACCCTACCCAATAATAAATCGGATATTAATTCTTCAGCAGGCATTTCAACAAATTTGCTGGAT
>JAGTVG010000068.1 GCA_018224645.1 Cyclobacteriaceae bacterium | reverse complement strand
TAATTGATTGAAAAAAGGAGGGCGAAGATCAACAGCAAAACAATCGGCATATTCCGGAACCTATGGTAAGCCATATCCTTTTATTTTAATGAATGACGTTTTTTCGAACAGCCACAAAAGAATTTGAGGTGAGAAGGAAATATGATTTATATCATATTTTCATTTGATGGCAATCATTCCTCAACGATATTAATCCTTTCAATTTTGTATGCAATTGATTTATATATTATTGAATGTTTATATAATCATATGATAATACATTAATATTTTTAAAAATTATCAGAATGAAAACCAATCGAAGGGATTTTATTAAAATTTCATCCATGGGTGTGAGCAGCACCGCTTTGATTGCACCGATGTTTAACTGGAAATCCGGATCGATAGAAACCGCCGAAAATCCGGGGGGATCCTATTCAAGGACACCCACCTACTGTGAAATCTGTTTCTGGAAATGTGCAGGCTGGGCATACACCAATGAAAAGGGAGAGATCTGGAAACTGGAAGGAAATCAGGATGACCCGCACTGCAAGGGGAGGCTCTGCCCCAGGGGCACCGGAGGTGTCGGAATGTATTACGACAGCGACCGTCTGAAAACTCCCTTGATCCGGAAAACGATCGCTGGAAAACAAACCTATGTGGAAGCAACCTGGGAGGAAGCCCTTGATACAGTCGCTGAGAACCTGCAGAAAGTTAAAGAAAAGCATGGAGCAGAATGTACTGCATTGTTTACCCATGGATCCGGCGGAAAATTTTTCGGGGATCTTCTGAATGCTTTCGGATCTTCCAATATTACGGCCCCCTCATTTGCCCAATGCCGGGGTCCGAGGGAAACGGCCTTCCTGGCAACTTTTGGCGAAATTATCGCCTCGCCGGAAAGAACAGACATCCGGGATACCCGCTGCCTGGTGCTCATTGGCTCCCATCTCGGCGAAAACATGCATAACGGCCAGGTACAGGAAATGTCCGAAGCCATCGATAAAGGGGCTACCATCATTACGGTGGATCCAAGATTTTCCACAGCAGCCAGTAAATCAAAATACTGGCTGCCGATAAAACCAGCCACCGATCTGGCCCTGCTGCTCGCGTGGGCCCATGTGATCATCAATGAGTCGTGGTTTGACAGGGAATATGTCGAAAGATATACTTACGGATTTGAACAATTGAAAGATCATGTCCAGCAGTATTCGCCGGAATGGGCCTATGGAATTACGACCATCAAGCCCGATATAATCCGCGAAACTGCCCGTGAAATGGCCAAGGCTTCACCCGCGGTGATCATACACCCGGGCAGGCATGTAACCTGGTATGGGGACGATACCCAGCGGTTAAGGGCCGTTGCCATTCTGAATGCGCTGCTGGGCTCCTGGGGCCGGCGGGGAGGCTTTTATTATCCCGACCGCGTTAATCTTCCCTCCTATCCCCATCCGGAATTCCCCGAACCGAAAAGGACCTGGCGGGACGCACATCCCGGCAAATACAACCTGGCGCTGGAAGTGGTTTCCAATGATATCTGCGATTCCACGATCCCGGCACCGGACAGGGCATGTAATTTCAAGGCCTGGATCGTCAATGGCACCAACCTGATCTACACGCTGCCCGATAAGAAAAAAACACTTGAAGCCATCCAGAACCTCGAATTTATGGTGGTAATCGATACCATGCCCATGGAAATAACCGGGTATGCGGATGTGGTGCTTCCGGAATGTACCTACCTTGAAAGATATGACAGTTGCAGAACGGACCAGCACCGGGAAGCATCAGTTGCCTTACGGATGCCAGCCGCCGAACCGAAATACAATTCCAAACCCGCCTGGTGGATGGTGAAACAGCTGGCTGCCAAAATGGGGCTTGAAGAATATTTCAAGTGGAACGATATTGAAGAATTGCTGTCCTGGCAGTTGCAACAGGCCGGCACCAGCCTGGAAGAAATGAAGAGGATCGGGGTAAAAAAATTCCCCAGAGCTTTCGATGATATGTATTTCCGCCAGGGAGAAGATGTCCCCTTCAATACGAATACGGGTAAAATAGAACTTTATTCAACCGAACTGGCTGCGGAAGGATTTGATCCCATGCCCGTCTATACGGCGCATGAAGAACCGGCTCCTGGTTTTTACCGGTTGAACTACGGAAGGTCGCCTGCCCATACATTCAGCAGGACGGCTAACAATCCAAACCTGACAGATCTGATGGATGAAAACGTACTCTGGGTGAACCCGAAGGTTGCCCGGGAATGGCAGCTTAAAAATGGCCAGCCGGTGTGGCTTGAAAACCAGGATGGGGTTATATCTGAATTTCCCATCAAGGTCAGGATTACGGAACGGATCCGCTGGGATTCAGTTTATATGGTCCATGGCTTCGGTCATGCCAGCAAACAGTTATCCAGGGCTTACGGGAAAGGGACAAGCGATTCCGACCTGATCACCCGGGTCCATGTGGACCCGGTCATGGGTGGTACTGGCATGCGCGGAAATTTTGTTACCTTCAGGATTGAAGAACCGGAAGGGAAGGAGGTGGTCGCATGAGATACGCCATGGCCATCGATACCAGAAAATGTGTGGGCTGCGCTGACTGTGTGGTAGCCTGCCAGACTGAGAATAATGTCCCGATCGGTTATTGCCGGGACTGGATCGTTGAAAATACGACAGGTACATACCCGCAACTGCAACTGGAGATCCGTTCTGAACGGTGTAATCATTGTGCCAACTCCCCCTGTGTCCGTTGCTGCCCGACCGGTGCCAGCCATTATGAGGATGGCGGGATCGTGCTGGTAGAGGCCGGTGACTGCATCGGATGCGGTGCATGTATCGCTTCATGTCCGTATGATGCACGGTATCCCCATCCTGACGGATATGTGGATAAATGTACCTTTTGTATTCACAGGGTCAGGGACGGGCAGAAACCTGCATGTGTCGCTGTATGTCCGACACATTGCCTGTATTTCGGAGACCTTGACGACCCCGAAAGTGAAGTTTCCGTTATCCTGAAAAAGCGGAAATACAAAACTCTGATCCCGGAGGCCGGAACCGATCCGCAGTTGTATTTTTTAACATAAACATTGTCAGCCTATATGAATGAGGAAATCATCACCAGCGGAAGAATGAATTATAAGATCGATCCCCAGTTGCATATCTGGGGATGGGAGATCCCTTTATACCTGTTTCTGGGAGGGTTGGCAGCAGGGATCCTGTTTTTCGCGGCATTTTATTATCTCAAAAACAGGGACCAGGAAATGCCTTCAGCCATAAAAACAGCTCCCCTGATCACTCCCCTCCTGCTGATCATCGGTCTTCTTGCACTGTTTATCGACCTGAATCATAAACTATATTTCTGGAGACTGTATACCACCATTAAACTGGAAAGTCCCATGTCATGGGGTGCGTGGACGCTGATGGTCATTACCCCGGTATCGATCATTTGGTCAGCCACCTATGTCCGTGAACTGTATCCTTCCTGGGATTGGAAATTCAAATGGCTGTATGATCTGGAAGGCTTTTTTATAAAAAACCGGAAGGTCCTTGCCTGGATCATGATCTTTTTTTCCGTGATCCTTGGAATATATACGGGGATCCTTTTATCCGCCTTCAATGCCCGGCCTTTATGGAATACGTCCATCCTGGGTCCGTTATTCCTCGCATCAGGCCTTTCCGCCGGTGCCGCCTACATCATGATGACTTCCGTGAATCAGCTGGAAAGGAAACTATTCAGCCAGATCGACCTGGTACTTATCGGCATTGAACTGTTTCTGATCATCCATATGTTCATGGGTTTTCTGGCCAGCACCGAGGTTCAGATCGAGGCAGCCAGGTTGTTCCTCGGGGGGCCATACACCCTGCCATTCTGGACAATAGCTGTGTTTACAGGAATGATCGTTCCCGGCATCCTCGAATTCCTGGAGATCAGGGGGAGAAGGATACCGGCCTATATTCCTGGTCTCCTGATCATCATCGGGAATATTTCGTTGCGTTTTATCATTGTGTATGCCGGACAGGCGAGCAGATATTTATATTGAATGTTATGGAAGCTACAATTAAAAAAAGTAAAAAATATATGGATCCGTACATCGCCGGGGTTCTGCTCGGCCTTGTATTGCTGGTTTCATTTTATCTTACAGGCCGTGGGCTCGGAGCCAGCGGAGCTACCAGGAGCATGGTGGTAAGTGCCGTTTCAGCCGTTGCACCCGGACATGCAGAAAATACCACATTTTTTCATAAATACAGGAGCGATGAGAGTCCAATGAAATCATGGCTCGTCCTTGAAATTGCAGGGGTGATCATCGGTGGTTTTTTATCAGGTGCATGGGCAGGCAGACTGAAACTGAAGGTAGAACATTCCCCGAAGATCACTCCCAAAAAACGGATCGTCATGGCAACCATCGGGGGATTGTTTTTCGGATTTGGCTCCCAACTTGGAAGGGGGTGCACAAGCGGCGCAGCCCTTACCGGGATGGCTACCCTTTCCCTGGCAGGATTTGTGACCATGATGGCCATTTTCGGGACTGCATTTGCATTGGCGTATTTCTTTAGAAAAAACTGGATTTAACAATGGGACCTATCGTACCTTTATTCAATATTTCGAATGAAATCAATCTGTTGATGGCATTCATCATCGGCCTTGGTTTTGGTTTTGTTCTGGAACAGGCTGGTTTTTCATCCAGCAGGAAACTTGCCGGCATGTTCTACGGTTACGACATCACCGTTCTGAAAGTATTCTTTACCGCCGCCATCACCGGCATGCTCGGGCTCATATTCCTTAATTTTATGGGACTGATCGACCTGGATATTGTCTATATCAATGAATATTACGTTACCTCTTCCATCATCGGCGGCGTGATCATGGGAGCAGGATTCATCATCGGCGGTTTCTGTCCCGGAACCAGCTTCACGGCCGCTGCAATTGGCAAAATCGATGCCATGTGGTTCGTGTTCGGCAGTATTGTGGGGATCTTTATTTTCGGGGAAGTCTATCCGCTGCTGGAAACCATGTACATGTCAAACTATGAAGGCTCGGTCAAAATATCCACCATCCTGGGAATCCGCGATGGTTATTTTGCCCTGTTGCTCATCGTCGTGGCATCACTCATGTTCTGGATCGGCGAAATAGCCGAGAAAAAATTCAAAAGAGAAGATATCATTGATGAAATTTAAAACATATGAATACAAGGATCATCTTTACCATCATTGTCATTTCCCTTGGAAGTATCGCAGCCATACTGCCGAAGACTAAAACCTCTTCCACACAACTTACGGCTGATGAACTGCTGATGGAAATGAAACTGCAAACCTATGTGGTTTCCACGGATGAGCTGGCTGATTTACTGATTAGCAACGATCCCGCGATCATGTTGATCGATGTGCGTGATTCGGTTGCCTACCAGCAATATCATCTTCCCGGAGCGATCAATATTCCGTTGAAGGACCTTCTTCATCCTGACTGGATCCCCTATGTCGACCAGATATCCAAGAAAAATATCTTTTACAGCAATGGTACCACCCTGTCAAACGAAGCCTGGATCGTCACGAAACAGCTTGGCTTCAGGAATAATTATGTATTGGGAGGCGGCCTGAATGAGTGGTTCTCCTCCATCATCAGTCCGGAGCGCCCCGCTTCTACCGATCCGAATGAAATCTGGGCCTTATATGAAACACGAAAAGCCGCGAGCATGTATTTTTCCGGCAGCAAACCGGCGGCCCGGGAGGACAATTCAACAATCCTGCCACCGATCCCCAGGAAAAAGAAAACAAGGGTGCAGGGAGGTTGCAGTTAATTTAAAATGATGAATCCATGAAACACATCTATATAATTTCTTTAGGCGGTTTGATCCTGCTGATGAGCATGTTTTTTATCGTGGCCACCATTCAGGCTAACAATAAATACCGGTTTAAAAAATCTGCCGCCGAAATGCTGGATGAAGTGTCCACCCGGCACCATTTTATCAATACCGCTGAATTGAATGAGATGATGAAAGCTTCCGAATATGTATTGATCGATATCCGCACACCCGGGGATTTTGTTGGATTCCACATTGAAGGTGCGGTCAATATCCCTTTTGAGCGGTTACTGGATGAAGCCAACGAATCCCTGTTCAGCAACAGTTCCCCAAAGATCCTGTACGGAAAAAACAGCATCCTGGCCAATTCGGCATGGATGGTGCTGACCCAGTATGGATATGAGAACATTTCCGTTTTAAATGGCGGTTTATCCTCCTGGCAGGAGCCCCAGAATCAAGAAAAAAAACCCATCCTGGATGAACAGGCAGCATACGATTATGCGGCGATCATGAAAGGAGACCAGGGAATCTGATAACGGATGTGGTGGTCCCAAAGGATCTTCAAGTTTGTCTTTACAGAAGGTGACGATTTACTTTATTGAAGCCCTGAGGTGGGTCCCCTGCCCGACCTGAAAAATTTTTTCCTGTCCTCCAGTTTACTCGGCCTGATGAAGATCATGGACATGGCTTCCCTGAAGGATCTGGATTGCCTGACATCCCGGAAAATATCGATCCATTCATGAAAGTTCAGGAATACGGGATTATAACTGTTCACCGGCTTGGTGATGCCGTACTCAGGCTGTTCTTCCTCAGGTTGGAAAGTTCCGAATATGCGGTCCCAG
>JAGTVG010000067.1 GCA_018224645.1 Cyclobacteriaceae bacterium | reverse complement strand
GAAATTTTAAAAATAATTTATGAATAATCGGGGTTTAGGGCAAAAAAAAGATCCATGCTTGCACAAGGATCTTTATTAATATGTTTGAACACTGCCGCGGCATTAACAACATCTTCTGAAACAGCCTTTTCCGTTAAAAGGGTCGGTTAATTTTTTTCCTGTTTCTGCTGTTCCTCGGTATTCCCTTTTTTATCGTCGGGATTATCGTTTTTCTTATTCTCTTTATTCTCTTCCTTTTTTTTTGCTTTTTTTGTTGATACCGTCAGGAGATCATCCTTTTCCTTGTAATCAGCAAGAATCACATCACCATCCTTTACATCCCCTTTAAGGATCTCTTCAGCAACCTGATCCTCGAGGTATTTCTGGATGGCCCTGTTCAGCGGCCTGGCTCCATATTGAGGATCATATCCCTTGTCTGCAAGAAAATTCTTGGCCTTATCGGTAAGTTCCACCGTATAACCCAGGCTATTAATCCTTTCAAAGAGGCTCCCCAGGGTGATATCGATGATCAGATGGATATGTTCCTTGTGCAGTGAATTAAATATGATCACATCATCGAGCCTGTTAAGGAATTCAGGGCTGAAAGTTTTTTTCAATGCATTCTGGATGGTCGATCTCATCAGGTCATCCATGTTCGTTTCCTTGGTTCTTGTGGCGAACCCGATACCGGCTCCAAAATCCTTAAGATCACGTACACCAATGTTTGAAGTCATGATGATGACGGTGTTCCGGAAATCGATCCTCCTTCCCAATCCATCAGTCAATGTACCATCATCAAGTACCTGCAGCAGGATATTGAAAACATCAGGATGGGCTTTTTCAATTTCATCGAGAAGAACCACACTGTAGGGTTTTCTCCTGACTTTTTCCGTTAATTGCCCGCCTTCTTCATATCCGACATAACCGGGAGGCGCTCCCACCAGTCTTGATACAGAGAATTTTTCCATATACTCACTCATATCGATACGGATCAATGCATCTTCCTTATCAAACATATAGGTTGCAAGCACCTTCGCCATTTCTGTTTTACCCACCCCGGTAGGGCCGAGGAAAACAAAGGAACCAATCGGCTTCCTGGGGTCCTTTAATCCGACCCTGGTACGCTGTATTGATTTGACGAGTTTATTGATTGCCTCTTCCTGGCCGATAATCCGTTTTTTGAGCTGTTCGCCCATCCCAAGCAGTTTAATACTTTCGTTCTGTGCCACACGGCTTGTCGGTATTCCGGTCATCATGGCAACAACCTCTGCCACATTGTCTTCCGATACGGTGAACCGTTTTGTCCGGGTATCTTCCTCCCATTTGTTTTTTTCACGTTCCAGTTCATCGATCAGTTTTTTCTCCTTATCCCTGAGCTGTGCAGCCTCCTCATATTTCTGGCTTCTGACGACGTGGTTCTTTTCCTTCTTGATCTCTTCAATGGCCTCCTCCAGCCGGACAATCTCCTTAGGCACATGGATGTTGTTTATATGTACCCGGGCACCGGCTTCATCCAGTACATCGATGGCTTTATCCGGGAGAAATCTATCGCTTATGTATCTGTCGGAAAGTTTTACGCAGGCATTAATTGCTTCCTCCGTATAATTTACATGATGATGGTCTTCATACCGTTCCTTGATATTGTTCAGAATGACCATGGTTTCTTCAGGTGTGGTGGCATCTACCATGACTACCTGGAAACGTCTGGCCAGGGCACCATCCTTTTCGATGTATTGCCTGTATTCATCAAGTGTTGTTGCCCCGATACATTGTATTTCACCCCTTGAAAGGGCAGGCTTAAACATATTTGATGCATCGAGTGAACCTGATGCTCCGCCGGCGCCTACAATGGTATGCAGTTCATCAATGAAGAGAATGACCTCGGGTGATTTTTCAAGTTCATTCATCACTGCCTTCATACGTTCTTCAAACTGGCCCCGGTACTTTGTTCCGGCCACCAGGGACGCAAGATCCAGCGTGACCACTCTTTTTCCAAAAAGCACCCTGGATACTTTTTTCTGCACAATCCGCAGCGCAAGTCCTTCCGCAATTGCCGTTTTACCTACGCCGGGTTCACCAATAAGCACCGGGTTATTTTTTTTCCTGCGGCTCAGGATCTGGGCAACCCTTTCTATTTCCTTATCCCTGCCTACTATCGGATCCATCTTGTTATCTTCAGCAAGTTTGGTAAGATCCCTGCCGAAATTATCAAGAACGGGGGTCCTGCTCTTTTCAGCACTTTTCGAACCGGATTCTCCCCGGCTTGAAGAACTTGAAAAGATCCTGGACGAATCCTCATCCCCCTCGTCCGTGTCGGAGGATGCCATTGGATTTTCGGTCTGATATTCAAGCAATTCTTTTACAACATCATAATTCACATCAAATTTTTCAAGGATCTGTGTGGCTATGTTATCCTCATCCCGGAGGATAGACAATAACAGATGCTCCGTTCCAATGAGTTGACTTTTGAATATTTTAGCTTCCAGATAGGTTATTTTTAGTACTTTTTCGGATTGTCTTGTCAAAGGGATATTCGCCAGGTTTTTGACATTGCTGATGGCAGTTCCTTTTGTTGCCTGCTCGACCGCATTCCTCAATTCTTCCAGGGAAACCCCTAACTTTTTCAGAATGCTTATAGCAACTCCTTCGCCTTCCCTGATCATCCCAAGCAACAAATGTTCGGTCCCTATATAGTCATGCCCCAGTCGAAGGGCTTCTTCCCGGCTCAGAGAGATTACTTCTTTAACACGATTAGAAAATTTTGCTTCCATTCAATACCTCTTCGGGTTATGGTTATAAATTTAAACCTTAAATTTTAAAGATACTATGTTCTATATACAATATGAAAATATTTAACATATGTATTTCCTGAGAGTTAACGTCTTTCAGTAAACAATTGTTTTGTCAATTTCGTCCTGCCGTACATATTTTATGGCGGGCATCCGGACCTTCGTTAAAAATCAGATCAATCACGCTTAAGTTATCCACAAATGTTTTGCCAAAAACCTGAATATATGCCACGGGTTCATAAAAAACTTCAGCAGAAATTGTTTTCTTCGGATGGATATATGATCGCAGGTCTGTGAATTCCCCTCCATAGTTGCGGATAAACTGCCGGGTAAAATGCAGGTCCTTTTTCAGGGATAGGGCATGCAGGATGAATTCAAACAATTCAAGGTTAAGGTCAAAGAGAAAACGATGGTTTTTATTCAGTATATTACTCAGGTCCCCGGAATAGTGTTCATAGAACGGCGCATTGCCATAAGCCGATTGAATACTTTTCAAATGTTTTTTCACCCATTCCTGTTTGCGGTCAATCCGGATTTCCTGAATGGGGATGTTCCGGTTGCCTTTTTCAACGGGGACGATCAGATTTTCTATTTTATTGGCGGTAAGGATCCGTGTACGGTTCCGGAAAGTCTGCTTTATAAAACTCTCTTTCGACTCGATGAATATCCTGTCATAAAATTTCCAGGCTGCCATATAGGCAATATTTGGCAGATATTGGATTTCGATTACCGCAGACCGATCCGGTTGCACCCGTGTTATTGTTGTGATTTATAATATAAAACATTTGAATTATTATCATCCAGCACTTTTCTGGCTGACTCCATGATTTTTTCCTCCGTCACAGCAGACACTTTGTCCATTTCCTGATTGTATAGTTCAGGATCTCCCAGGTTTGCAAAAAAAGCCAGGTTCATGGCCCGGTTCAATACCTCAACTTCTGAAAATGCAAGACTTGTCTCAGCCTGTGTCTTCACCTTTTCCAGCTCAGATGTTTCCAGGGATCCTTCCTTAAATTCCCCGATCAGGTTGAGGATGGCTGCCTCAGCCTCTTCAAGCCTAATACCCTCCCTGACCTTACCTTCGATGATAAATAAACCCGGATCAACAGAACCGGAAACGTAGGCATGTATCGTGTTGAAAATTTTTTCCTTTTTTACCAGTTCCTGGTATAGCCTGGAGGCTTTTCCTCTACCGATCATATCGCATAACAGATCGGTCGCATGATAATCATCATCCATCCTTCTTCCCATGTGCCATGCCATATAAATCGCATCAGAAGGTACATCCCCCTGGACCTCAAGGGTTCGCTTCTTTTGTTGTCCGGGTTCTGCGGGAATGGATCCATTTTTAGAAAATCGTCCCGGAATGGGACCAAACCATTTTTCTGCCTGATCTTCCACCTGGTTACGCGTTACATTGCCTGCCACGGCGAGGATGGCATTGTCCGGAACATAATGGGTACTAAAAAATTCCCTGACGTCATCCAAGGTGGCATTTTCGATGTGGGAAATATCCTTGCCAATGGTTGGCCACCGGTAAGGATGCTGCTGATAGGCAAGCGGACGAAGTTTCAGCCAGACATCGCCATAGGGTTGATTCAGATACCTTTGTTTAAACTCCTCGATCACGACTTTTCTTTGAACCTCCAGCACCTTCGGATCAAAAGACAGTCCGAACATCCTGTCCGATTCCAGCCAGAAAGCAGTCTCAAGATTTATGGCAGGAAGGGTGATATAATAATTGGTGAAATCCGGGGTAGTAAAAGCGTTATTTTCCCCGCCGACCTTCTGAAGATACTCATCGTAAACCGGTATATGTTTCGAACCTCCAAACATCAGATGTTCAAAAAGATGTGCAAAGCCTGTTTTGGTGGGGAATTCATTCCTCGATCCCACCTGATATAGCAGATTGAAGGCAACAATGGGAAGGGTGGAATCCTCATGGATGATTACACGCAATCCATTCCCCAGTACGAATTCTTCATAGTGTAACATAGGTGCAAAGATGGCAAAAATATACAATGTATCCATTTATAAGTTCAAAGCATTGATTTACATTTGGTAAAATTTCAATGATGATTTTTGATCGAAAAAACCTTTCAGACCAACAACTCATCGAACTGTATTCACTTCTGCTCAAGCCCAGGCTCATTGAGGAAAAGATGCTTTTACTGTTGCGCCAGGGCAGGATATCCAAATGGTTTTCAGGAATAGGGCAGGAAGCGATCGCGGTTGGAGCGGCTTATGCCCTGCAGTCCGACGAATACATTCTACCCCTTCACCGTAACCTGGGTGTATTTACAACCAGGGAAATTCCGCTGAACCGTTTGTTCGCGCAGTTTCAGGGAAAAAGATCCGGATTTACAGGGGGAAGGGACCGCTCATTCCATTTCGGGACCAGGGATCATTATATCATCGGGATGATCTCCCACCTGGGTCCACAGTTAGGCGTCGCGGATGGCATTGCCCTGGCGCATCAGCTGAGGGATGAAAAGAAGGCGGTGCTTGTTTTTTCCGGTGACGGGGGGGCGAGTGAGGGGGATTTTCACGAAGCCCTGAATGTGGCTTCTGTATGGAACCTGCCGGTGATATTTTTGGTGGAGAATAATGGCTATGGATTATCCACACCAAGTCTGGAGCAGTTCCGGCATCAGCATTTTGTCGACAAGGGACCCGGATACGGGATGGAGGCCTATCAGTTCGACGGAAATAATATCCTGGAGGCGTATCATACGATCAGCATGGTTGCCAGCGGAATCCGGAAAGATCCACACCCCGTGCTCCTTGAAGCCATTACCTTCAGAATGCGTGGGCATGAAGAAGCATCCGGAATAAAATATGTACCGCGCGAACTTCTTGATCACTGGAGCAAAAAAGATCCGGTTCAGAATTATGAGCAGTATTTAATGGAACTGGATCTGCTGGACCAGGAAAAATTGTACCGGATCAAAAGCGAAATTAAACGATCCATTGACGAAGGATTATCCGTTGCGTTCGCCGAATCGGATCCTGAATTTTCCCTCGAGGAAGAAGTGGGGGACATATATTTTCCGCATGGGACAGATCCGGCCGAGCCTGCAAAAGGGAACGAACCTGCCATGGGGAAAATGACCGATAGGCGATTCACCAGGAGGCGCTTCGTGGATGCCGTCAATAATGCCCTTCTCCTGGCGTTTGAAAAGTATCCTGACCTGATCATCATGGGCCAGGACATCGCAGAATACGGCGGTGTGTTTAAGGCAACGGAGGGAATGGTGGAAAAATTCGGCAGGAAGAGGGTGAGAAATACACCTCTCTGTGAATCGGCCATTCTGGGCGCGGGTCTGGGGTTATCCATTGAAGGGATCAAGTCGATCATTGAAATGCAGTTTGCTGATTTTGTTACCTGTGGGTTCAACCAGATCGTCAATAATCTCGCCAAGGTCCATTACCGGTGGGGGCAGTATGCGGATGTGGTCGTCAGGATGCCGACAGGTGCCGGGGTAGGGGCAGGACCATTCCATTCGCAATCCAATGAAGCCTGGTTTTTCCATACACCGGGATTGAAGATCGCATATCCATCAAATCCATATGATGCCAAAGGGCTGTTGCTTGCCAGCATCGAAGATCCGAATCCGGTTATGTTCTTTGAACATAAAGGCCTTTACAGGGCTGTTCACGAGGAGATCCCGGATGATTATTATACCCTGCCCCTGGGAAAAGCCAGGAAAATCAGGGAGGGCACGGACCTCACCATAATAACCTATGGGATGGGCGTCATATGGGCTGAAAAGATCCTCGGTGAAATCCCGGATATTTCGGCCGAATTGATCGATTTAAGATCGCTGCTCCCCTGGGACAGGGAAATGGTGGCGGATTCCGTCAAAAAAACCGGAAAGGTAATCATCCTCCATGAAGACACGCTTACGGGTGGTATAGGCGCAGAAATAGCAGCTTTTATTTCGGAAAGCCTCTTTGAATACCTGGATGGTCCAGTTATGCGGGAGGGAAGTCTGGATACACCTGTTCCTTTTGCCAGAAATCTGGAGGAACATTTTCTGCCGCCTGAAAGATTCCGGAAGAAACTTCTCCAGCTCCTTGAATTCTAATGATTTACCCTATTTTTCAGTGGATTATATTTAATATTTATATAATTTTAACGTTATCTTAGTCCTGGCTATGAACTCATCTGATCCAGGGAACGATAATAATTTGTATTTAGGCAGGTTAATTTGTGTTATAAACTGATCATAGAGAGGCGGAAACCATCGAAAATAGCAGCATTGGTTTTTTTATCAATCCTGCTGTTCCTGGTTAATTTACCGGCTTCCCAGGCGCAGGTAAAATTATCAGACAGGAAATCCGAAGCCTATAAGGACAGCAGGAAAAACAGGAAAAATAAACAGAAAGAACGGACAAAACGGTATAAATCCACCGATAAACGAAACCTTTCGGCAGGTGAAATGGAGGTAACTCCGGAAGTGTTGAAGGAGCGGTATGATCCCAGGGACCAGAATGCGGCAAGTAATCCTTCCAAACAGATCTTCTCTTCCTATCAGAAACAGGGCCGGATCTTCACAAAAAAAGCCAGGCAGGCGTTGGATCAGGGATTAATTTCCAGGAACAAATTAAAGACCCGGCAGAAAAATTACCGAAAACAGCAGCGAACCATCGCCAATCACCGGGGGAATATCCGGATAGATCCATCCCGGATGGGTGATAACCGGGGGATGTTTCCTCAGCCTCCTGTTGAACAGAATCCCGGAAGATCCAATACCAGGCTCAGGAATAAAAAATTATCCGGGTATGCCCTGAAAGCCGAAGAAATGTCCATGCAGGGCCTCGTTACCGCACCTTCGAAGTCCAGGGCTGACCGCCGGAACCTCCGGCAATCCAGAAAAATAGGCCTGGACCAGGGAAATCTATCCCTGAATAAACGGCAGAAGGAGGCTAATTATATGGCCAAATCCGTTGAGGGAATGAACCAGGGAATGCAGAAACGGATCAGCCAACGGGAAAGGAAGCAGCAGATCATGTCCAACTCACTGACGCAGTCCCAGTTTCAAGGCCAGGTCAGTTTAAGGAGCTCAAAACTGAGAGATCAGGGATATATAGAAAAATCAGTCCGTAATCAGAAAGCCGGTATGAAATACAAAATGAATCCAGGTCAGAAAGAAGCCGGTTATATGGCCAAGTCGGTGGAAGGCCTGAATCAGGGATTGAGAAAAAGTGTAACGATGCGGGAGCAGAAACAACAGTGGATGTCCAACTCACTTGCCCAGTCTCAGTTTCAGGGAAATGTGACGGCCAGGTCACGGAAGGCGGTGGAAGGCAATGTTGTCAGTAAGTCATTGCGGAACCAGCGGATGGGCATGGACTATAAGTACAAACCGCGTGAGAAGGAGAATAATTATATGGCAAAATCGGTGGAAGCCTTGAGCCAGGGATTGTTGATCAGAAAAAACAGAAACCATCAGGAGTCCCAGTATATCCGGAAATCGAAGCAGGCACAGGATCAGGGAATGATATCATCAAGGACGGTCAGACAGAAAGAAGCCAATTATATGGCGAAGTCGGTTGAAGGTCTCAACCAGGGGTTAAGTAATCGCCTTACGATGAAGGAGCAGAAGCAGCAATGGATGGCCAATTCCCTGACACAATCGCAGTTCCAGGGAAATATGGTTGGTAAGTCACGCAAGGAGAGGGAGGGGAATCTGAATAATAAATCATTACGCAACCAGCGGATGGGAATGGATTACAGATATGATCCTCGGGAAAAGGAAAACAATTATATGGCCAAATCGGTGGAGGGTCTGAACCAGGGACTGACGGTCAGAAAAAGCAGGAACCTGGAAGAATCCCGGTACATCCGGAAATCGCAGGAGGCCCAGGATCAGGGCATGATATCGTCCCGGAACATGCGACAGAAGGAAGCCGGTTACATGGGTAAATCGGTCGAAATGTTGAGCCAGGGTTTGACAATCCGGAAGTCAAGGAGGGACCTGGAATCACAGTATATCAGGAAATCGATCGAATCCCTTAATACTGGACTGATCTCAACAATGACGCAGCGCCAGAAAGAGGCCAACTATATGGGGAAATCCGTGGAATTGCTGAATCAGGGGATGTTCCGGGCCAGGTCACAACAGGATAAGGAGTCAATGTATATCCGGAAATCAATTGAAGCATCCATGGTCGGGCTGTACCGCGGTGTGACCCGGAAGGAAAAGGAACAACAATACATTGCAAAATCATTCGAAGCCCTCGATCAGGGGATTTACCGGGGTGTAACCCGGAAGGAACGGGAAATGAATTATATTCAAAGATCACTGAAAAACCAGCAGGTCGGTCTTGTTAAAGTGCAAAGCCAGAAGGCAAAGGAATCCGAATTCAGGGATGTTTCCCGGGAGGTACAGAATTTCAGGGGTGATGAAAAGGTCAGGAATGATTTCCTGAAAGATTGGGCGGATAAACGGAAGCAGTCGAAATATGTTTATTTTGCAGGGAATTTTAAAGTCAGGTCGAGGCTGTTCGAGAATCTGGAAAACCGCAGGATGGCAGCAAGAAGGTCAAAATTTGATGGTATGGACCAGGAAAACAGGTTTGAACAATGGTGGGCTTCCCTGTGGAAAAAACCGGTTGACCAGCGGAAAAAGCCTGAGCCCCTGCGTAAGCCGCGGTATGATTCGAAGGAGCACGAGATATGGTTTGAGTGATGGGGTGACGGGGAGAAGCGGAGACACGGAGACGCGGAGACGGGGAGACGGGGAGAAGCGGAAAAACGGAGACGGGGAGAAGTGGTTCACTGGTATCACTGGTTCACTGGTATCACCTTTACCTTTCCGCTTTCTTCATAATCTTTCACCGGGATGCAGCTGCAGAAAAGATTCCTGTCGCCATAGGCACTGTCGATCCTGGCAACACTGGGCCAGAATTTATTTTCCCTTAAAAATTCCAGCGGATAGACTGCCTTTTGCCTGGAATATGGATAATCCCATTCATCCTGCAACACCCGGATCTGTGTATGTGGTGCATTTTTAAGCACATTATTGACCGGATCGGCATGCCCGGTCTCAATTTCCCTGATCTCTTCCCGTATATTCAATAAAGCATCGCAGAACCTGTCGAGTTCAGGCAGTGATTCACTTTCGGTTGGTTCGATCATCAGCGTTCCCGGAACAGGGAAGGAAACCGTGGGTGCATGGAATCCATAATCCATGAGCCTTTTGGCAATGTCTTCCACTTCAATTCCGGATTTTTTGAACTCACGGCAATCGACGATCATTTCATGTGCACAATGACCCTTTTTCCCCGAATAGAGGATCCTGAATTCTTTTTCCAGGCGTGCCTTGATATAATTGGCATTCAGTATCGCTATCCGGGAAGCCTGTGTCAGCCCTGCTGCGCCCATCATCCGGATATAAGCATAGGAAATGGCCAGGATGCCTGCACTTCCCCAGGGTGCGGATGAAACAGCCGTGATGGGCTGATATCCACCTGTCCTGACAAGGGGATTTCCAGGCAGAAATGATTCGAGGTGTGAAGCGACGCAGATCGGCCCTACTCCGGGTCCACCGCCTCCATGAGGGATACAGAATGTTTTATGCAGGTTCAGATGGCAAACATCCGCGCCGATAATAGCGGGATTGGTCAGGCCAACCTGGGCATTCATGTTGGCCCCATCCATATACACCTGCCCGCCGTTCTTGTGGATGATCTCACAGATGTCCCTGATCTCTTCTTCGAAAACACCATGGGTGGAAGGATAGGTAACCATTAAAGCGGCCAGTCTGTCTTTATATTTTTCAGCTTTCAGGACAAGATCATCAATGTCAATATTCCCTTTACTGTCACAATTGACGATGATCACTTCGGTTCCTGCCATCACGGCACTTGCCGGGTTTGTCCCATGGGCCGACGAAGGGATCAAGGTAACATTCCGGTTATGATCTCCCCGGGATGAATGATAGGCTCTGATCACCACCAAGCCGGTGAATTCTCCCTGTGCCCCGCTGTTTGGCTGCAGCGAAGTGGCTGTAAATCCTGTTATCTTATTCAGCCACATTTCGAGATCGTGGATGATCTGATGATATCCTTCGGCCTGATCTGCCGGAACAAATGGGTGAAGGTTGGAAAGTTCCGCCCATGTTACCGGGATCATTTCGGTAGTTGCGTTGAGTTTCATGGTACATGAGCCAAGGGAAATCATCGAATGGACAAGCGAAAGGTCCTTATTTTCCAACCGTTTCAGATACCTCAACATCTCGTGTTCGGAATGGAAAGAATTAAAGACAGGGTGGGTAAGATACTCACTCCTTCTCACAAGTGGGGCAGGCAGGTCATTTGAAATTCCGTTTTCAATATCCCTGATGAATGCATCCGGAATTTCCTTGGATCTTGTTTCAGCGAAAATTTCCGCAAGAGCGACTACATCTCCCAATGCTGTTTTTTCATCGAGGGAAATGCCGACATGATCCGTTTCAAAATATCTCAGGTTGATTCCGGAGTCTTCTGAAATGCCACGAATGATTTTTTTTTCACCGTGCCTCACCCGCACCTTAAGTGTGTCAAAATAAAGATCGTTTTCCTGATCAAAGCCCAGATATACAAGAAAAGCCTCCAGGGCTTTAGCCAACCCGTGGATCCTCATCGCCATCTGTTTCAATCCGGCCGGTCCATGATAGACAGCATACATGCCAGCCATAACGGCGAGCAATACCTGGGCCGTACAGATATTTGAAGTGGCCCTTTCCCTGCGGATATGTTGTTCCCTCGTTTGCAATGCCATCCGGTATGCTTTATTGCCGTCAGCATCAACCGACACCCCGATAATTCTTCCGGGCATGTTCCGTTTGTATGCCTCCCTGGTGGCAAAATAAGCCGCATGTGGTCCGCCATATCCCATGGGTACGCCGAAACGTTGGGTTGTCCCTACCACCACATCCGCACCGAACTCACCGGGAGGAGTCAGGATGGCAAGACTGAGAAGATCGGCGGCAAATGCCGTATATATTTCTTTGTCCCTTGCCTTCTGTACAAAATTCGACCAGTCCCTGATCCTGCCGTTACCATCCGGATACTGGACAATCATTCCGAACACTTCAGGATCCTTCAGCCCTTCATCGGTGATGTTTGAAATTTCCAGTTTGATCCCGGTTGGTATGGCCCGGGTTTTTAAAATTTCAATGGTTTGGGAGAAAAGGTTTATGTCCACAAGAAATTTTTCTGCATATTTTTTATTGCCCTTCCTCATTGCATGGAGCAACGTCATGGCTTCGGCAGCGGCAGTGCCTTCATCCAGGAGGGAAGCGTTGGCCAGTTCCATTCCGGTCAGTTCGGCGACCATGGTCTGAAAATTGATCAGGGCTTCCAGTCTTCCCTGGGATATCTCAGCCTGATATGGCGTATATGCGGTGTACCATCCGGGATTTTCAAGGATATTTCTCTGGATCACCGCCGGAGTTACCGTATCATAATACCCAATTCCGATATATGACTTAAACAGGCAGTTTTTTGAGGTGATTTTTTTAAACTCATTCAGAAATTCCACCTCGCTGATCGCTTCCGGCAGTTCAAGCGGATGATTCAGCCGGATGGATGCGGGAATGGTTTCATCAATGAGTTTTTCCAGATCATTTAATTCAAGTGAGTCAAGCATATGCCTGACCTGGGAGGCATCCGGCCCCACGTGTCTGTTCTCAAACTTCTCTGAATTTTTAAGATTAATTTTCATAACTTTATCGGGCAACTAACCTTAAGGATATTGTGCGAAAAATTCTGAATTGATAACAATTGCAAAGGTAAAAGATATTGTATTAAAAAAATGTTATTCCAAAAGCATAAAATCTTCCTGCTGTTTAAGAATTTTTTTCTGACTTTCTCATTTTTATCGATCATTTATTTTGCACAATGCCAGCAGTCTGTTTCTGTCGGTCACGGGGAAATCAAACAGTTCGCCGCTACGATTACCACCGATGATCTCTTTCATCATATTTCCATACTGACAGCTGATTCACTGGAAGGCAGGGAGACCGGTAAGCCGGGTCAGAAAAAAGCGGCAGCCTATATCCGTGAACAATTCATAAAATTCGGACTGAAACCGGCCATCATCAACGGGAAGGAAACCTATGAGCAGGAATTCACCCTGCCGAATTATAAAAAGGATAAAATATCCTTATCGGTTGACGGAAAAGTTTTTTTTCATCTTTCAGGTTTTGTTCATGGCGGTAAATTCCGTAAACAGAAACATGACACTATATACGTAAATTTTGCTGGGTATGGGACTCCGGACATACTGGACAATATCCGGTCGGAAGGGGAGGCGGTCATGTTTCTGAATTCACATGCAGGACCGGGGTTCCATGAAGGGATTCCAACTACCCTCCATGATAGGATTACAATCGCCCTTGAACATGGTTATTCCTATATTTTTATTGTATATGGCGAAACATCCGCTGAATTTGGGCAATTTTTAAGAGCCTATAAATACGCTGAAGGCGGGGACAAGGCTTTTATCAGGGATCAGGGAAACAGCGGGCATGTTTTTTTTATTTCCCCGGATCTGGGGGCACTTATATTCAATACAGACATGGATCATCTTAAAAAGGCGGCCGAAAAGGGTCTTCATGGAGCCAGGAAACCCTTCAGGAAATTACAGGGTGCCTCCCTGGTGATCAATGCCCAGCCGCAGGATTCAATTATCCTTACTGAGAACGTTATTGGATATATTGAGGGCAGGGAAGAACCGGGTGAATGTGTGATCATATCGGCTCATTATGACCATGTCGGCATCAGGGGTGAAAAGATCCATCCGGGTGCTGATGATAATGCTTCCGGAACAGCAGCGCTGATGGAAATTGCCGAAGGTTTTTCCATCGCCAGTCAAAAGGGCATGGATCCGGACAGAAGCATTCTTTTTATTGCATTCACAGGGGAGGAAAAAGGTCTGCTGGGTTCCGGGTATTACGTGGATCATCCTGTTTTTCCCCTGGAAAAGACCATTGCCAATCTGAATATCGATATGATCGGGCGGTCCGATACATTGCATGGTGAGGATTCGAGCTATGTGTATTTGATCGGATCGGATAAACTCTCTCCCGAATTGCATGAAATTTCTGAAAAATCAAACCAGGAATATACAAATCTCTCTATCGACTATACCTTTAACCGGGATGAAGACCCCAACCGTTTTTATTACCGCTCGGATCAATACAATTTTGCGAAAAACAATATCCCCGTCATATTTTATTTTACCGGGGTACATGAGGATTATCATAAACCAAGCGATACCCTTGAAAAGATCCGTTTTGATAATATGCTTAAGATCTCACAATTGATCTTTTATACGTCATGGGAGATAGCGAACCGGGAAGACAGGTTGAAATTGAGATAAAAAAAAGAAGCCGGGAATTTAGGAGGGCCCGGCTTCAAAATTCAACCAGCTATGATAAGAGAAAGATCTGATTCAAATGTACAAAAATTATTTTCAAAACTAAAAGCACATCTTAATTTTTTTTTTAGATAATTATTATACGGGATCAGGAAGACCGGTCCCGGCGGTTTTTCGGACTTTTACGGTGAAATGCGCCCTTAAAATCCGGATCGAGTTTCCGTTTTATAAGATCTTCCTCCTGTTCCATTTTTTTCTTTTCCCAGGCTTCGGTCGGGGTGACCTCTACCTCCGCGGGAATTTTCCGTTCGTTTATTTTTCCGCGGATCAGTTTTTCAATACCCAGGAGATGGTGCTCATCGGGTTTTGTGACGAAGGTGATGGATTCACCTGAAGCCATTGCACGCCCGGTACGGCCGATCCGGTGCACATATTCTTCGTGAATTACGGGCACATCAAAATTAATGACATGACTAACCATGTCAACATCTATTCCCCTCGCGGTTACATCCGTAGAGACAAGGATCCTGGTATCGCCCTCTCTGAATGAATTTATTGCGTTAATCCGGGCATTCTGGTCTTTATTTGCATGGATCACACGGACATTCTGATCGATTTTTCTTTTAATAAACTTATAGACGTCGTTTGCAGTGACTTTGGTCTTGGTGAAAATGATCACTTTATTGAATGCCTCATGATCATTCAGTAGAAATTCCAGGAGGTTTATTTTGGTTTTCAGGTTCGGCACCCTGTAAAAATACTGATCAATGGACTCAGCGGTACTTCCCTGGGGCCTGATCTCAATTTTTTGAGGGAATTTCAGAAAATCATCGGAAAGCTTTTGCACTTTATCCGGGAAGGTTGCCGAGAGCAGGATATTCTGTCTTTTTCTGGCTGGTATCACTTCCAGTATACGGTTTAATTGCGGGAGAAATCCCATATCCATCATCTTGTCAGCCTCATCCAGCACGAGGGTGTTAAAATTTTTCGTAAAAAGTTCTCCCATCAGATAAATATCCATAAAACGCCCCGGGGTGGCAATCAGGATATCCTGTCCTTTACTGATTTCCGCGGCCTGGTTTTTAATGCCGGTCCCACCATAAACAGCAAGCGACCGCAGGCTCATGTACCGGGCCAGATCTCCGGCCATCTTTTCCACCTGGAGGGTTAATTCCCTCGTCGGGACAAGGATAAGCGCCCGCGGGTGGTCCCCCTGCGGGAATTTTAATTTTGATAACACCGGAATGAGATAGGCGGCCGTTTTACCCGTTCCGGTGGGTGCGATGGCGATGAGGTCATGACCGGCATTGATCCGGGGGATCACCTTTTCCTGGATGGCAGTAGGAGAGGTAAATCCAAGATCGGCCAATGCCTTAAGGATCAATGGACTTATCTTTAAATCTCCAAAACTTTTTATGCCATTCCCCATGAATTGTTTTGATATCAATTATTTTAGTAAATATAACCGGCACCATATCAATATGAGCAGAATATTGTTTAAAAATGGTAAAATCATAAACCGTGGACAAATTTCTGAATTGGATATTCTGGTCAGCGGGCGGATTATTGAAAGGATTGACAGGGATATTTCGGCTGAAAATGTCAGTGTGACCGAGGCAGGAGGGCAATGGATCCTCCCGGGCATAATTGATGACCAGGTACATTTCCGGGAACCGGGACTGACCCATAAAGGCGACATATTCACCGAATCCAGGGCAGCCGTAGCCGGTGGGGTGACATCCTACATGGAAATGCCGAATACCAAACCTGCTGCGGTAACAAGGGAATTGCTGGAGGAAAAATATAATCTGGCTGCTCAAAAATCCCTGGCCAACTATAGTTTTTACATGGGAGCCGCCAACGATAATCTTGAAGAGGTCCTTAGTACGGATGGCCGCAACGTATGCGGAATTAAAATATTTATGGGTTCATCTACCGGCAATATGCTTGTGGATAACCGGAAAACCCTCGAATCCATTTTTTCAGGGACATCCCTATTAATCGCCACACATTGTGAGGATGAGAATACTGTGCGTGAAAACAGTGAAAAAGCCAGAAAAATCTATGGTGAAAATGTTCCCATAGCGTTACATCCTGAGATCAGGAGTGAAGAAGCCTGTTATCTCTCCTCCTCATTGGCTGTAGCGCTTGCAGAAAAATATGGCAGCCGTTTGCATGTTTTGCATATATCCACCGCCCGGGAACTGGATCTCTTCAGGAATCAGACCCCACTGGATCAGAAAAAGGTCACCGCGGAAGCCTGTATCCATCATTTATGGTTTACTGGTGATGATTATGCCAGGCACGGGTCATTGATCAAATGGAACCCGGCGGTTAAAAACAAAACCGACAGGGAGGCGCTTAGGGAAGCGGTGACTGATGGCCATATTGATGTGATCGCCACGGATCACGCCCCTCATACGCTGGAAGAAAAACGGAATACTTATTTTAAAGCACCATCCGGCGGGCCGCTGGTCCAGCATAGCCTTGTTGCCATGCTGGAATTATGTCACCAGGGATTGTTTCCTCTTGAATTGATTGTTGAAAAAATGGCCCATAATCCAGCCATCCTTTTCGGAATTGAACGAAGAGGTTTTCTTGAAGAGGGAAATTATGCCGATATAGTGATTGTTGATCCTGATTTTCCATGGACGGTTGGGCGGGAAAATATACTCGCCAAATGCGGCTGGTCCCCGTTTGAAAATCAGACTTTCAGATCCAGGATCAGCAAAACCTATGTTTCGGGAAATCTAGTATATGACAAGGGAGGGATCATTGAATCAGGACCCGGAATGCGCCTTTTGTTTTCAAGAAATTTATCCTGATTGTTTTGCAAGTATTAAGATATCCGGTAATTTTGGATTCTTATCTTTCTGATCCTGTCAGTATTCAGAAAAGATCTGGTGGATGTAGTTCAGTAGGTTAGAACGCCTGATTGTGGTTCAGGAGGTCGTCGGTTCGAGTCCGATCTTCCACCCGGAAATTGAGGCTGTCTCAAAGTCGATTTTACCGTTATCCCTGCCTGCCAGGACCCTGGAAGCCGGGAAGAAGTTCCTCGACATTTGAAACAGCCTCTTTTTACTTTTGGGCTTCCGGGATATTTCAGGTGTGATGTCATGTCCCGGTCATTCATTTGGGATGGGCAGGATTTTGTTCCGGATCCTGTTTTCAGCATTCCCGCCCGGATTGTGAATTGAATTATTTTTGGTTTAAAAGTTCGGAAAAAAAAGTAAATTACTGCTTAATATATTAATTTTATCAGGCAATAGATTGTTGCTGATTCGGATGAACAAAAATTAAATGGGTGTAGAAAACGGCACCATACTGGTAGTTGATGATGACGAAGATGTGTTGCTAGCTGCAAAATTTCTTCTGAAGCGACATTTTTCCAAAATAGTTACGGTTAGTTCGCCGGATACGATAGACGACCTTCTTGATCAGAATTCCTTTGATGTTGCCCTGCTCGACATGAATTATACCGCCGGAGCAACTACCGGGCAGGAAGGATTCAATCTGCTGAACTATCTGATCACAAACTCATCAAAAACCCGGGTGGTCATGATGACCGCATATGGGGATATAGACCTTGCCATTAAGGCCATCAAGGAAGGGGCGGTGGATTTTATTGTAAAACCATGGGATAATGCAAAACTGGTGAATACGGTAATCTCTGCTTTTAAAAAAGTGCCGGAAACCGTGAACAACACGAAAAGTGCCGGCTCGAGAAGATCGTCCCGGTCAACCGAAACAGTTGAAATGTCCGAGGTGGAGAGGATCTTTATGTTCCTGGACATTATCTCATCCACATCAATAGCTGAGAAATTAGGCCACATAAAATATTTCGAGTTATTGAATGATTTTTTTATGGACATAGCCTCTCCGATCGAGGCCCATCTTGGAGAGATTTACCAGTATATCGGGGACGAGGTGGTCATCAGCTGGCCGTTGACGGAAGGCATCAGGGATCATAATGTCCTGAATTGTTTTTTTGATATTGTCGACACCATTGAAGGTTTGTCAGATAATTATCACGAACGTTATGGCCTGATTCCAAGATTCAAGGCGGGAATGCATTATGGCAAGGTGTCTACCGGTACAATCGGAACCCTCAAGAAAGAGATCATCTATACCGGGGATGTACTGAACACGACAAGCAGGATCGAAGGCCAGTGCAATCAATATAAGGTGAACAATTTACTGTCGAAGGATCTCATTGAAGCCCTTCCAGAAGGCAATTATTTCGAGTTTGATAAGATCGGTGAAATCAGTTTAAGAGGCAAGGCCTCCTACGTGACCCTTTACACGAGCCGCAGGAAATAAGTATCCGGAAACATTCATGAAACCTGCATGCTGACCAGCATCTTATGGATCTTCAGAACCTGGGGAATGACCAGCCGGTCATCATCATTAAAGATAATAAAATCAGCTAACTTCTTTTTATCTTCATCGTCCATCTGATTCCTGATGATCGTTTCCACATCCTCTTTCAGCCGGTACGGATCCCTCATCAGGATCCGGTTGATCCGGATGTGTTCAGGTGCGTAAACCAGGATAGTCTGATCAAGATCGCGGTATGAGCCGGTTTCAAACAGCAGGGCAGCTTCCTTCAGGCAATAGGGATTATTCTTTTGCCGGCTTACCCATTCCCGGTAATCCCGGTTGACTGCCGGATGGACGAGCCGGTTCAATTGTTCGAGTTTTTCTGCCTGGCTGAAAACCTCCCGGGCAAGATATTTCCTGTTCAGGGTCCCGTTCAGGAACGCTTCCGTTCCAAACATTTCCCTGATCTTTCCGGCAATGTTGTCATCATGGTTCATCAGGTACCTGGCCCGTTCATCGGCATAGTATACAGGAATTCCCAGATTTTTAAAAATCAGCGAGATTAATGTTTTACCGGCTCCAATGCCCCCGGTAATACCGATATTAAGCGCCCGCCCGTTATTTTGCATAGACCACTTTAATGGTTGTCGTATCCATTGTCACATCGTCCACATAAAACGGGGTTTCCACCAGTTTGATTGAAACTGTCGAATCCTTTTTATTGATATCATCATAATCTGCCGTAATGATAAAATCCGTTTCAGGGAAAATATCTATAAATTCTGCCTGGATCCTGAAATTCAGGACGACCTGGTCGGGAACGATCATCACGGATGAATCCTCGGGAAAATTAACGGGCTCAATGGAGAAACTCTGCCTGAAACTGATCATCCTGGAGACATCGAACCGGATCTGAATTTCCGGAGGATCAGATGAAATCAGGTTTTGATTGAATGGATTGACAGCGACCGTCTGGTCTACATCATCATCGACATTTTCAAAAGGCAGTTTCAGGTAGAGCGTATCGGACAGTGTATCCAGCATGGTTTTAGGACCTGTAAACCGGGCGGTATCCGGGATGAGCTGAATGGGACCAATGATCTCGAATAAATTTTCGAGGTCAAGGGTGGCCTGATCGACCTTCAGGTTAATCTTTTTACTGATTTTCGGCTGAATATTGAATGATAATGAATCGGTCACTATAAAATTCAGGTTAAGTGATCCCAGATGCTGTGAGAGAAGGGGTTGGATGGTATAACCTGCTATCTGTTTGGTCTCTACCGGATTGTCCAGGGTGATCATCAAGGGTTCCTTGTTGAATGAAATGCTTTGTTTCAAAAGGTCCCAGCCGACACCTGTGACATTGGCTTCCACAAATTCCGGGGGCGGTTTTACCTGGATGGTATTTTCCCTTGCATATTCCAGGACGATCGGGCACGTGATTACCGAAGTATAGGTTTTGTTCAGAGCACTCAGTACCCATATGATGGTTGCACCAAGGACACTCAGAACGACAACTTTAATATCCTGGTTACTCGGGGCAATGATCGACCTAAGCCAATAACCTATTTTAATTAATTGGTCCAATGAGAGAAAATCCTGATTTTATACCTGCCTGTCGTTATGGTTTTGCTTCCTTCAGTTTTTTGGTTGATTCCAGTGAAATAGAGGATCTGTCAAATTTTATCTTACCGCCTTTTTCGACTTCCAGGATCACCGTATCGCCTTCAATGGACAGGATCCTGCCGTGGATACCTCCGACGGTGACCACCATGTCTCCTTTTTTGACTTCCTCTAAAAATTTCTTCTGATCCTTCTGTTTTTTCTGTTGAGGCCGGATCATGAAAAAATAAAAAATCAATATGATACCTCCGATCAGAAGGAGGTTACCATAAAACGATTGCCCTCCACTCGGGCCCTGTAATAAGATGTAGTCAAGCATTTCATTTAATTAAGGTGATTTTTTTGGTTATCTTTTACAACAGATCCGGTTTTACTGTTTCACCGGACCGGCTGTCTGTTGCTGGGGTGTTACAAAGCCCTTTATCCTCAGCCTGGTGATTTCCGGTTCAGTATTGGCGGTGATCGTGACCGTCTTTATCTGTTGATTTGGTTTGTTTTTACTGTCAAAACGAACTTCAATTTCACCTCTACCTCCGGCCGGGATCGGATCTTTTGACCATTTTGGCACTGTACATCCACAGGAAGCCGTGGCTTTTTCGATCAGCAGCGGGGTTTCACCCGTGTTGGTAAAGGTGAAAGTATGTTCGATGACATCTCCCTCATTGATCGTTCCGAAGTCGAATTCCACATTCTCAAAAACGATTTCAGATTTCGGCAGAATTACCTCCTCCCGGGTTGGATTTTCCGCCAGCTGGACGGGATTGTCCCGGGATTTGCTGGCGGCAGGTGATCCGACTTCCAGGGCTGCCACTCTTCTTTCAAGTGCGATGATCCTCTTTTCCATCTTATCATCCGACGAACATGAGAGTACAAATAAAATGATCAGTATCGTAACCGGGTATTTAAGAAATTTCATATGTCTAGTTGTTTTTATTTTTAATCTGTCCAATCAGCTCATCCACATCCTCAAGTAATTTTTCTGCTTTTTCCTTGGCATTCTTAATTACCTTCTGCCCTTCGGACTTTGCTTCTGATTCCGGAATTGATTTTGCTTTGACCAGTTCCTGAACCAGTTCCTCAAGATGATTTTTATATTTATCGAGTAAATATGACAATTTACCCCTTGTCTGTGTTCCTTTATCCGGTGCATAGAGCATCCCGATGACGACCCCGGTGGCCGCTCCAACCAGGAACGAGAATAATGATTTTGATGTATTGCTCATATTTTGTTATTTATTTATTATCAATTAAACCTCTTCCACTTTTTTTAATGATACCCTGTCCCTTTAACTCCTCCGATAAAACATCCAGTATACCATTAACGAATTTTTTGCTTTTGGGGGTACTGAAATTTTTCGAAAGTTCTATGTATTCATTTATAGATACTTTAACGGGGATACTGGGAAAATGGATCATTTCGCACAATGCCATTTTCAGTATGATTTTGTCCATGATGGCAATCCTGTCGATATCCCAGTTTTTCGACTTTTCCGCGATCAGTTTTTCATATTCCTTGTCATGATTCACCGTACCTTCAAATAACTTACTGAAGAAATCCTTATCCTCATCCCAGTTATTGCTGAGCAGGATCGGATTGATCTTATCATCTTCCTTTTCCAGGTTTTTAAAAGTTTTAACGATCATACTTTTCAGGATATGTTTATCTTCAGACCAGCTGATGTCATTTGAATCCATATATGCATCAAAAAGATCACTTTTGAAAAGAAGATTCTTATAAATATATATACAAATCTTTTTATCTGCATCAAAACCCGGCTTTTCATTGTCCAGATATTTCTGATATTCCTCATCGGGTTTCAGAATGGATTTGTACCAGTTATATAAAACTTCATGATCATCACGGCCCTGGATCTTTTGGTTTTTATTGAACCTGGGATCATTTTGGATCATTTTGATCAGGAGATTTTTTTGCAGGCCTGAATCCGGATTGTTTATTCTGGGATCCTTTAATTCAAACGTTGCAAATTCGTTGGTCAGGTTGAGCAGCCAGATATAGCGGTCATAAATTTTTTCAGTATCACTGATCAGGCTTTTGGCAAAATATAAAAAGTCCTTCCGGTTATCCTCATAATAATTCCGGAAGGCCTGAACCACAACGACTTCCTCATCATTTTCGGTGGCATTCAGCTTTTCGAAGGTGTTATGCCTGAAATTCTGTTCGAAAATTTTCAAAGCCGATAATTTTTTCCGGTTCAGTTCCTGGCGGTCTACCTGCTCCATGGAATTCAGATTAGGGCTAAATTTTTCCTGTATAAAATCAAGGGCAAGGTTATAATTCGCTTCCTGGCTTTTATAATATGCATATAAACCCTGCATTGCTTTTGCCCTCAGAATTCTCCTGTTTAACATTTAATCTATTTGAGTTTAAAGATGCAACTTCACTTTACCGATATCATTGATCCTCTGTGTGGCCAGCCTGATGGCTGCTTCCTGGCTTGGGATTTTTTCCTCCTTTGATTTATGAATGATATCCAGTACGGTATTATAGATCCTTTCGACCTTTTTAAATACCCTTTCCCGGCTGTAATTGCCCAGATAATCCAATCCGACATTGATCAATCCTCCGGCATTGATCATAAAATCAGGGGCATAAATGATCCCTTTTTCCATCAGCATCTTACCATGTTTTTTTTCATCTTCAAGCTGATTGTTGGCTGCTCCGGCAATGATGTCGCAATGCATCCTGTTTAAAGTATCATCGTTTACAGTAGCGCCAAGAGCACATGGTGCATATATGTCCATTCTCGAATTGTACAGTCCATCCTGGTCAACCACTTCCACTTTAAAATCCCTTGAAACATCCCTGACTTTATCCTCATAAATATCAGTGACGATGACCCTTGCGCCCTCTTCCACAAGATGTTTGACAAGATAGTATCCTACATGACCGACTCCCTGTACCGCAACCGCTTTCCCCGTAAGGCTCTCATTGCCATAGGCTGCTTTTGCACATGCCTTCATGCCCATGTACACTCCATAAGCCGTATAGGGTGAAGGATCCCCTGAACCTCCCATTTTTTCCGAAAGTCCGGTTACATACCTGGTTTCCATGGATATATATTCCATATCATCAGGATTCATATTCACATCCTCAGCGGTAACATATTTCCCATGTAAACTTTCTACATATCTGCCGAATCTGCGAAGCAATGCTTCGGATTTTAATTTTTTTGCATCCCCAATGATCACGGCTTTTCCACCGCCAAGGTTCAAACCGGATAAGGATGCTTTAAAGGTCATGCCCCGCGATAATCTCAAAACATCCACAAATGCTTCCTTTTCCGATTTGTAATTCCACATCCTTGTTCCTCCAAGAGCCGGTCCCAACACCGTATTATGAATCCCGATGATGGCTTTTAAACCGGTATTTTCATCATAACAATACACGATCTGTTCGTGCGCATGTTCGGATATTTCCTCAAAGACAGATAAATTGCCTACCTTTTCCTCTTGTTTTAAGTCGATCATTTATTTTTGGGTTAAATGTTTAATACTTTTGAATACTTAAATATCCTTTCCCAAGGTAGCACAAAAGTAGTTTATTTTCACTTGTAATTCAATTGTATTGGGGATTTCGAACTTTTGGCATGATAAAAGGTTTATCGGATCGTGAAGGAGCTTGCACATATAAACAAGTATGTCTATAAATATAAATTCCATCTCCTGCTGGGCGTATTGTTCACCGTCATATCCAATATATTTCAGATATTACCGGCGCAGTTCGTCCGTTATGCACTGGATCTGGTGGTGGATAATCTGAAGGTTTACAGAATATTCGAAGGGGCGGAAGTTCAGGCGCTCTACAATGATGTGATCAAAAACAGTGTTGTCATTTACGGATTGATCATCCTGGGAATGGCCCTTTTGAGGGGGTTTTTCCTTTTCCTGGTACGGCAGACACTCATTGTCATGTCACGGCACATAGAATATGACCTTAAAAATGAGGTTTACGATCATTATCAGACCCTGCCGCTGAGTTTTTACCGGAGGAACAACACCGGAGACCTGATGGCAAGGATATCGGAGGATGTAGGAAGGGTCAGGATGTTCATCGGGCCTGCCATTATGTATGGCCTCAACCTGTTTACCCTGTTTATTATGCTGATCCCCATCATGCTGTCGATCAATGTCCGGCTGACGCTCTATGCCCTGATCCCCTTGCCCTTTCTTTCCTTCAGCATTTACTTCGTGAATAACCTGATCAACAAAAGGTCCGAAGAGATACAGAGAAGTTTATCAGGCCTGTCGACTTTTGTTCAGGAAGCCTTTTCCGGGATCCGTGTCATTAAATCTTTTGCCCGGGAATCTGAGAGCCTCGAGAAATTTGCTGAAGCCAGCGATGAATATAAAATCAAATCCCTTCGGCTGACCAGGGTCAATTCCCTTTTTTTCCCGCTGATATTGTTTCTGATCGGGCTGAGTACCATCATTACCATATTTGTCGGGGGGGCTGAAGTGATCAGGGGAACCCTGTCCTTTGGGAACATCGCTGAATTTATCATTTATATCAATATGCTCACCTGGCCCGTCACCTCCCTTGGATGGATCACCAGCATCATCCAGCGGGCAGCAGCATCCCAGAAAAGGATCAACGAATTTCTGCTTGAAAAAAATACCATTCTTTCAAAAGAGAATGTGCGTGAAGAGATCAGCGGTGAGATCGTTTTTGAAAACGTTTCGTTTGTTTATCCCGACACCGGCATTCAGGCACTGAAGGATGTTTCGTTCACCGTAAAACCGGGGGAAACCCTTGCGGTGATTGGCTCCACTGGATCAGGCAAAAGTACGATTGCCAATCTTCTGTGCAGGTTGTTCGATGTATCCTCTGGTAACATTCACATCGATCAATATGATATCCGTGCTTATGATGTGCAGCATTTACGCAGCCAGATCGGATATGTTCCGCAGGATGTGTTTCTTTTTTCAGATACCATCAACCGGAACATTGCCTTCGGGAGTATCGATGTGGAGGAAAACAGGATCATCCAGGCTGCCATTGATGCCGATCTTTATCATAATATCCAGGACCTGCCGAAAGGTTTCGGGACGATCCTTGGTGAAAGAGGCATCACCCTGTCCGGCGGGCAGAAACAACGGCTGTCAATCGCCCGGGCTCTTGTCCGGGATCCCAAAATCCTCATTCTCGATGACAGCCTTTCAGCCGTTGATACCAAAACGGAAAACAACATCCTCAACAATATGAAAAGGATTATGATGGCCAGAACGAGTATCATAATTTCACACCGGGTCTCTTCGGCCAAACTTGCTGATCACATCATTGTGCTGGATGACGGGGAAATCGTTGAAATGGGAAACCACGAATCTTTAATGGCAGAAAACGGGGTTTATAAAGAACTTTATGAAAAACAATTAAAGGCGGAGGAACTGGCGGGGGAATAATCAGACCTCTTCATTTTTTATTTTTTTATCCGTTTTTCTCTTTTGACCATTCGTTTTTTTTTGTAAATTGTTCCTGTTAACCAGTTTATTTCCGGATCAGCAATCCTTTCATGAGGGATCAACCATCCTTAAGAGATTAACCTTCCTTCAAAGGGTTTAATTTCCGGCCACTTTTAATCAGCTATGTTATGAAACCGGCAACCTTAATTGTCGTGGTCATATTCCATTCCGTATCCGCACAGCAGGGTGATTATTCCCTCAGTGCACGATCCTCAGGAATGGGAGGTGCCCATTCGGCCATTGCAGACCCTTTTTCAACATTCAATAATATCGGTGGGGCCGCAATTCCTGAAAAAACCACCCTCATTTTTGCCATAAAGAACCTGTACTCTATCGAAGGGTTGTTTGCCATGGGGGCAGCCTGTAATCAGAAATTCCGGGAGGGGACTTTTGTATTCAGTCTGTACCGGTTCGGCGACAGGCTGTTCAGCGAGCATAAGATCGGCATAGGCTACAGTCACAAGATCCGTTTTATCAGTCTTGGGATCCAGGTCAATTATCTTCAGCATTCGGTAGAAGCATCTGAAACTTCGGGAACCCTGGTGATCGAAGCCGGGGGGATTGTCACGATCCTTCCCGGATTGACCCTGGGCGCATACATGCTGAATCCCAACAAGGCTACGATTGGACGGACATTGACGGAACCTGTTCCGGTAATTATGAAAACGGGTCTCGCCTGGGAGCCTGATCCCGGGATCCTGCTGAGCATTGATTTGCACAGGGGGCCTGATGACAGGAACCAGGTCAGCATGGGTATGGAGTACATCCTGAACGAAGTTTTCCCGCTCAGGGTGGGTGGTGTATTCGATCCGACAAGGTTTTCTGCCGGATTCGGGATCATTTTAAAGCGATTAACGATCGATTATGGCGCAGAACTGGATCCCCGTCTTGGCATGACCAATCAGTTTTCGGTAATTTTTAAATTCCCTGGAAGATGAGCCGGAACTGTATCCCGTTTTTGTTCCTCTTTTTAATGTTTTCCCTTGAAGTTCATGCACAGGATGGGTCATGGGAACCTGATTTCAGCACCTATCTCGAGGCTGTTTTCGATGCAGGCGCAGCAGAAATAACGGATGATGTACACGAATCCTTACTCCAGTTATACCATCATCCGATTAATCTGAATGCAGCGTCACGGGAAGATCTTCAATCGATCCTGCTCTTCAATGACCAGGAAATTTCGGAAATACTTAAGCACCGGATGGAATACGGGAATTTTTTATCCTTTCAGGAACTTTACCTGGTCGACGGCATGGATTCTGCAAAAGTGACAACCGTGAGGGATTTTTTTATGGTTGAACCAGCTCCTGTACTGCCGGTGGATTCACTCTCATTGATGAGGAGGATAATCAGGTACGGCCAGGGCCGCCTGATCCTCCGGTTTGGCAGGATGTTAGAGAAGCGGAAAGGTTTTCAGAACAGGAATGATCCTGCAGCGGTCCGGGAGAAGAGGTATTATCTGGGTACTCCGGATCATGCAAATATCCGACTACACTTCGAAGTCCCCGGAGAAATCCATACCGGATTAACTGCGGAAAAAGATCCGGGAGAAAAGATCTTTTTTTCCCCGGAAAGTCACGGATATGGATTTGACCATTATGCCGGGTACTTGCAAAAACATTTTCATTTCTGGCTGAAACATATAACGATCGGCGATTATCAGATCCAGGCAGGCCAGGGACTGGTTCTCGGAAGCGGACTGTTCGTTGGAAAAGGGACCGAACCCATCCGGACGACCATCCGTCATGACCATGGGGCCCGTCCGTATCAGGGATCCACCGAGTTCGGATTTTACCGTGGTCTCGCCCTTGATTTTGGGGGCAGAAGATGGGCAACTACCGCTTTTGTATCCTATAAGGGTCTGGATGCTTCTACCGGAATGCAGAATGACACGGCGGAAAAGAAGGTGATCAGGAGCCTGATAAAAACCGGATACCACCGGACTCCGGTTGAACTGGGCAGGAAAAATGCAGCTTCTATGGGTTCAGCCGGCTTTGTCGGCCGGTACCGGTCGATCTACAATAATTTCTCCATCGGCTTTGCGGGGATCTGGAACCGCCTGGACCTGCCGGTGTCTGAGTACCGGAATTATTACAATTTCTTTGACTTTTCCGGCAGGGATCATTTTAATGCAGGAATCAACTATAATTATTACAAAGGAAAATTCAATGTATTCGGTGAAATTGCATTTTCCAGATCGGGCGGGATGGGGATGATACAGGGGATCATGGCCAACCTGAGTTCTTCGGTGGAAACTGTCCTTCATTTCCGCCACTATGATAAAAATTATTTTTCATTTATGGGAAGGGCTTTCGGGGAATATGAGGTCAACAGCAATGAGCAGGGGATCTATTGGGGTCTTAATTTGCAACCGCTGGCCTTCCTGAACCTGCATTTTTATTTTGATCTTTTCAGATCCTGCTGGCTCCGTTACGGAACCGCTGCGCCAGGGAACGGGAATGAATGGATGACGCATGTGAATTTTAACACAGGTAAATTTTCCGGTATCGAAATTTATTATCAGGAAGAAAATAAAGACAGGAATCTTCCTGCCGGAAATGGAAATGAATATACCCTGTCCGGAAGCTCAAGAAAAAAAGCGAGAATAGGTTATCAATATAATGCTCCGGGAGGAATTACCCTGAGATCACGTATTCAGGGGACCAGTTATGGTTTTGATAATTCCAGGAGTTACGGTTTTGCATTGATCCAGGATCTTGGTTTTAAATTCCGGAAGGGTTACATTAAATCCCGACTTTCCTGGTTCTATACACAGGACTATCAGACCCGTCAATATGTATATGAACCGGATGTGCTTTTTTATTTTTCATCCCCTGCCTATTACGGAAACGGGATTCGGTATTTGATCTTATTTAAAATAACTCCGTGTAGAAATATTGATTTCTGGCTTAAATTCGGGCAGTATTTTTATTTTGGGCAGGATACGATCGGATCGGGTCT
>JAGTVG010000066.1 GCA_018224645.1 Cyclobacteriaceae bacterium | reverse complement strand
GAAAATTGTTCACAGACTGGAGGGGTATAGTCGAGTTTGAATGAGGTCTTGATGGTTTCCGAAACGTTTCCGGCAGGATCCATGAATTTTGCATACAATCGTTTTTCCCCTTCAGCCTCGGATAGAATAACACTGGTGACATTTTTAAAGGGTTCCCATTCGATGCTCCGGAATTCAGGATCTTCACTCAGCATAAAGTGTGAAGCACCTTTTCCATTTAATTGTACAGAGGTACGCCGTGCCGGATTGCGGACCCATTCATTGCCCTCATTAATGATCACGTCGATTTCCTCAGGGGGCTTCCTGTCCAGAACAATCGCGGAAGAAATAACATAACTGAAATTCCCCGCTTCATCCCTTAATCGCAGGAACACCGTTTTCAGGCCATCATCGCCATCCAGCGTCCAGTTTACCGAATCTTTAAGTGGTTCCAGTTTGACATCGGTAAAATCGGGCCTGTTCGAGATCTGCATTCCCTTCGCATCATCCGTATCAATATTTAAAGAAATCCTTTTGTCAGGATTATTGGTGAATTTATTGCCCCCATTGATCACCAGCTCTCCTTTCGGCGGTTTTGTATCGAGTATTACCTTGATGCTGGTCACAGCCGTAATATTTTCAGCCGGATCCTTGAATCGCATGTATATTGTCTTTTCCCCATCCCCCGGGATCAATGGCCAGTCGATTTTTTTTGGTGTATAAAGTTCCCACGCCATCATGTTCTGGATGGTTTCGGAATTGCTGATCTGCATATGGGAGGCATCCTCCACATCCATATTGATCGTAATTTTGAGGGAGGTTACCCAGCTGCTTCCGTCATTCACGGTAATTGTATTGATCCCGGGCGCAGTCCTGTCGAGCATGATTTTTGCCATACCGACATCGGAATGATTGCCCGCTTCATCAATGAATTTTGCATAGATGGTCTTTATCCCATCTTCCTCTGCCGGTAATTTCCAGTTATTGATCAGGTTTTTGAAGCTCTGGGGCTGTACGTCATGGAAATCAATAAAGTTGCTTACCATCAGTTTCATGGACTCAGGATTTATCCTGGACGTAAAACGGAGATTAACCACACCGTCCCGCTGATTGGTATATCTTTCTTCAGAATTGATCAGGATGACAGGTGGGGAAGGGCCCGTCCTGTCCAGTATGATTTCATCCTGGATCACCTGCGTGGTCCTGTTGTTAGCTTCATCCTGGAAATAAACACGGATCACCTTCACCCCTTCCATTGAATCCAGCTTCCAGGGAATCAGCATAAAATTTTCACCCTCTTCATTTTTATAGCTGAACATCTCCGATTTCCCGGGACTCACGATCCTGACCAAGGTGGCCTCATCAGCCCGGACCTTCAGCAGAACATAGGTATTCTGGGTATATTTTTCATCATTATTGATCACTACAGAACCATTCCGGGGAGGTTGTGTATCAAGAATGATCCTGTCTTCGAAGATCTGGCTTTCATTGCCGGCCTTATCCCTGAATTTTGCAAATACTGTCTTTTCCCCATCCCCCTGATTCATATCAAGGATCCATTTTTTTGTCGGTGCGAACTCCTCCCATTTTGCATCGGACAGGTCACGGTGGTTACTGAAAATCATTTCAGCCAGGTCCTTTTCTCCAGTCTGAATGAATACCACCACCCGGCGCTGTTCATCACGGGTAAATTTTTCATCCTTATTGATGGATATGGCGATGTCAGCCGGTGATCGGGTATCAAGAATGATGCCTGCGGTTTCAACCGGTGAAATATTTCCAGCTTTATCCCGCAGCCGCGCATAGATCTGCTTTTCCCCATCGCCCTGCCGGAGTGTTATGGCATGCGGAGATGTGGAGAATTTTGTCCAGGGGATATTTTCCAGTCCGGGATCGGTCCCGATCTTCATTTCGGCCACGAGGCTGTCCGATAATTTCAGGGATCTGATCTCAACCGTTACGGATAATTTATTGGTATATTGTTGGCCGTTGTTTACACGGAACCCGATCAGGGGAGGCAGAAAATCCGGGGAATGATCCGGTACGGCAGATGCAACCGATGAGAACATCAGCAGGAATATGAGCCCTCCGCGAATTGCCGGTTGAAACAGCAACTTGAAGCATGTCCTCTGTATGATATGACAAAAATCTAAGTACAAAAAAGTATGTCCAATCGCTGAAAATCCCCGGAAAATTAGCATTATAAATTTTGATAAAAAAATATTATCTGCTGAAAAGCCGGATTTAATCAGTCAAATCATCGAAAGGACAGGAGAAATACAGATTCAAGCTATTTCAGGAACTTTTCCATAGGGGAAAAGTCAATGCTGAAGGCATCCGCCACAGCCTTATAGACAACTTCACCCTTTATCACGTTCAATCCTAACGTCAGATCCCTGTTTGATTTACATGCTTTCTGCCAACCCATATCTGCCAGTTGGATGGCATAGGGCAGGGTAGCGTTGGTCAATGCCAGCGTGGATGTATAAGGAACTGCGCCCGGCATATTCGCCACGCAATAATGGATGACATCATCGATGATATATATCGGATCCTGATGGGTGGTAGGTTTGCAGGTTTCAATGCATCCTCCCTGGTCCACAGCCACATCAACCAGTACGGTACCGGCTCTCATATCCTTGAGCATATCTCTTGTGATCAGGTGGGGTGCTTTTGCACCATGGATCAGGACAGCTCCGACGATCAGGTCGGCATGCGGGATAAGTTCCCTGATGTTATATTCATTCGACATAAGGGTGCTCACATTGGCCGGCATGATGTCGGCCAGATATCTCAGCCTGGGCAGGTTAAGATCAAGAATGGTCACGTCGGCTCCAAGTCCGGCAGCCATTTTCGCCGCCTGTGTGCCAACCACACCGCCTCCGAGGACCAGGACCTTGGCCGGGTTGACACCTGGAACGCCTCCCAGCAATACACCTCGTCCTTTCAGGGGTTTTTCAAGATATTTGGCACCCTGCTGGACGGCCATCCTGCCGGCCACTTCCGACATCGGGACGAGCAGGGGAAGCGTTCCATCTTCCTTTTCCACGGTTTCATAAGCAAGGCAGACAGAACCTGTTTCGATCATGGCCCGGGTAAGCGTTTCACTCGAGGCAAAATGAAAATACGTGAACAGAAGCTGATCCTTCCTGATCAATCTGTATTCTGAGGCGATGGGTTCCTTTACTTTCATGATCATTTCCCCAATCCGGTAGACTTCGTCGATATACGGAAGGGTTTTAGCCCCTGCCTGTATGTACATATCGTCCGTAAATCCACTGCCTTCCCCTGCTGTAGCCTGAACAAAGATTTCATGCCCGTGTTTTTTGAGTTCCTTTACGCCGGCCGGGGTAAGTGCCACGCGGTTTTCATTGTCTTTTATTTCCTTGGGTATGCCAATGATCATGATTTTAAAAATTTTAAAATGTCAGTATTTTATGAAGACCAGGTCCTGGAAAAAATTTGAATTTCGCTGCCGGTCTCCCTTAAATTCAAGCGATCCGTAAATCTAACGAAAATTCACAATATCAAAAATCCTAATATAATTTTGTTTTATTTCTTTCTACGGAATAATATATTGATTTATTGACTTGAAATAGCAAAATTAACAGATAATTTGTTTCTGTTCTATTTAAATGTTTTACGATCCTTGCCCAATGTGTATTTTGTATTTTTTGAAAGGAAGGTTTTTTTCCTTATGTTTGTTTAGAGGCAAATTCCTCGTTTTAAACGGAAAAAAGTAATTATTTTCTTGGCATCGACAAGAACCATAACGAAGATCAATATTCCCGTGGAGGAGATCCTGAAGGATTACATGCTAGCCGTGGCCAGCCGGGAGGCGAGTCTGATCGGCAGAAGGGAGGTATTTATGGGGAAAGCAAAATTTGGGATTTTTGGAGATGGGAAGGAGATACCTCAACTGGCCATGGCCAAGGTATTCCGGAATGGAGATTTCAGGTCAGGCTATTACAGGGACCAGACCTTCATGTTCGCCATTGGTGAATTGAACATACAGCAGTATTTTGCCCAGCTTTACGCGCATACCGATATACATGCGGATCCTTCATCGGCCGGAAGGCTTATGAACGGTCATTTTTCAACCCGTCTGCTGGATGAAAAGGGGTGCTGGAAAAACCTGACGGATTTAAAAAACAGCAGTTCTGATGTATCTCCTACGGGAGCACAGATGCCCAGACTGGTGGGATTGGCTCAGGCTTCCAAATGTTACCGTTTGATCGAGGGATTAAAGGAATTCACCCAGTTTTCAAATAACGGCAATGAAATTGCTTTCGGCACCATTGGTAACGGAGCAACGGCGGAAGGTTGTTTTTTTGAGGCTGTCAACGCGGCCGGGGTACTTCAGATACCCATGCTCCTGGCCATCTGGGATGACGATTATGGGATATCGGTGCCGAACAGTTTCCATATGATCAAGTCGGATATCAGCAAGGCCCTGGAGGGTTTCCAGAAGGATGACCAGAAAACCGGATTGAAGATATTCCGGGTAAAAGGCTGGGATTATCAGGCCTGTATTGATGTTTTTGATAAAGCTGCCCGGCTCACCCGGGAAAAGCATGTGCCAACGCTGATCCATGTGCTTGAGCTTACCCAGCCTCAGGGTCATTCAACCTCGGGATCCCATGAAAGGTATAAGACCAGGGACAGGCTGGAATGGGAAATAGAATTTGACTGCAATAAGAAATTCAGGGAATGGATCCTGGCTAACGAATTATCGACACCGGAAGAGCTTGACAGAATTGAAAAGGATGCCAGGAGACAGGCAAGGGATGGCAAGGAAGCTGCCTGGGCGGCCTATTTTGAAAGCATTAAACATGATCAGATCGAAGCGGCCCAGATCATCACCACTGTGGCCCAGCGGTCAAGGCATAAAAAGGAGATCCTTGAGATCAAAAAAGATCTGACCAAGATCCATAATCCGCTCAAAATGGATTTTTTCAAGGCTGTAAAAAAGACCCTGGTACTCACGCGTAAGGAGAAATTGCCACCCAGGCAACGCCTGATCAACTGGTTGTCGAGGATCAACGAAGACAATCAGGATTATTACAGCTCCCATTTATTCAGCCAATCGGAACAGGCCTCGATCCGCATAAAGGAGGTAAAGCCTGTTTTTACAGAAAAATCGAGCCTGGTAGATGGACGGGAAGTGTTACAGGCTTTTTTTGACGGAGCATTGGCCCGCGATCCGCGTGTTCTGGCATTCGGAGAGGATCTGGGGAAAATAGGGGATGTCAACCAGGCCTTCGCAGGTTTGCAGAAAAAATATGGAAAACTACGGGTGGCGGATACCGGGATCAGGGAAACGACGATCATCGGCCAGGGGATTGGCCTTGCCTTACGCGGGCTGCGTCCCATTGCCGAGATCCAGTACCTGGATTACCTGATCTTTGCCATACAGACCCTGTCAGACGACCTGGCTACCCTGCATTACCGGACCAAGGGAGGGCAGAAGGCACCGCTGATCATCCGGACTAGGGGACACCGGCTGGAAGGTGTTTGGCATTCCGGTTCTCCCATGGGAATGATCATCCACAGCCTGCGGGGCATCAATATCCTTGTTCCCAGGGATATGGTGCGGGCAGCCGGTTTCTATAATACCATGCTCCAGTCAGACGATCCGGCCCTGATCATCGAGGTCCTGAACGGTTACAGGCTTAAGGAAAGAATCCCAGACAACCTGATGGAATTCACTGTTCCGGTCGGCGTGCCTGAAATATTGAGACGGGGAAGAGACGTAACGATCGTAACGTATGGCGCCATGTGCAGGATCGTGATGGAAGGTGCCGAAGCCCTTGAAAAAGTCGGGATTTCCATCGAGGTGATCGATGTACAGACCCTGATACCTTTCGATGTGAATCATACGATCGTCGAATCATTGAAAAAGACAAACCGCATCATTTTTGCGGATGAGGATGTACCGGGTGGCGCCTCTGCCTATATGATGCAGAAAGTTCTGGAGGAACAGAACGGTTATCATTACCTGGATTCCAAGCCCATTACCCTGACCTCGAAGGAACATCGCCCCGCTTATGGGTCGGATGGCGATTATTTTTCAAAAGCCAATGCAGAAGATGTTTTCGACTATGTGTATGCCATGATGAACGAAGTCGATCCGAATAAATTCCCCGAAATCTATAACAAGAATTACCATATCCCTCAGTGGAACCCGGAAGTGAGCGATAACTAGTTGCATCAGAAATGAACCGACGGTTCTTAAGGTTATGCAATCCCGAAATGGGCGATAATCAGCAGGTATTGAAATGTTTCAGCGGTTCCGGTGTAAGCAGGATCGCAGAACGAGGGTTTAACAGTCACAGGTTATTCCCGAAGAAAGAATCTGAAATGTGCGATAACTAACCCTTGTGGAAATGTATAATTATATTCCCGGGAATTTATACCTGGCAGGGATCGGTACATGGCCCAAATTGAATTTATTCATCAATCCTGATCGACTCCAGCGTAAAATCGGGTGATTCGACGATATTGGATTTATGGAGTGCACGGTCCTGGATCTGGACCGAAATTTTTACCGTATCCCTGAAGAGGAACAGCCAGCCTGAGGAGGTCATGCCGTATCTGAGTATTCCCTCAAGGGGTCTATCCCTCAATTGACCGTCGGACAAACTCCGGTTCAGGAGTGGAAACCGGCCGTCGAAGGTCTGGTAATAGGGCGCATCACGCCAGTTAAATTCAGTATACTGGCCATTTCTTTTGGTGAAAAACCTCACAAAATAATTATAGTGATTCTCATTGAGCTCTACCAGGATGGTGTCGATGGCTTCGCCGTTCTGATCGCGCACGATAATGTAATCAATGGGATTATATGGCGGAAGTCCTGGCTGGCTGCCGATACTGATCGTATCCCCGTTGCTGTCCAGTACCACATCATAGGGGTGGTAAGGATCATTCACATCACCGGAGGTGAGCCCGAGGTCGCCGTCCCCATCCTCGAAATAAATGCTCACGATCAGGGAATCGGGGCCATTCACTTCCTTAAAAACGACATCTTCGAAAGTGATCACAGGGATTACAGGCAGTTCAGGCGCACGGTTGCATGCCGTTATAGCCAGGGTGGAGATAAACAGGATGTATAAGAGGTTTTTTATCATGGGCAGATTTCAGTATGTGAATGTCCTCCCTCTTTACTGGATTTTATTTTAAATTAGACAGATTTTTTTGTAATAACGTTGGAATCGTTGAAAAGTTTTAAAGATAAAATTCATTTAATAAACCGGGATACGTTTAAAACGGCTGCATTTGACCTTTTCCGTTTCCAGGCGGTCCATAATGAGCTGTATGCCCGGTACCTTAAGAGCCTTGGCTTGGACCCGTCGCAGATAACCGGAATTGAACAGATCCCTTTCCTGCCCATCAGTTTCTTCAAGCGGAGAGTGGTGAAAACCGGGAACTGGAAGGAAGAGGATGTATTCCTGAGTTCCGGGACTTCCGGGATGGAGGTAAGCAGGCATTACGTGGAGGATATTGATTTTTACGATCATATCACTACCCGGATTTTCCGTTCCTTTTATGGAGATCCTTCGGATTATGTTATCCTGGCTTTGTTGCCCTCGTATCTTGAACGGGGACATTCCTCCCTCGTGAGGATGACTGACAGGCTGATCAGGCAGACGGGCTCAGAAGATTCGGGTTTTTTTCTCCGCAATGAAGGGGAACTGATCAATAAACTGAAAAATCTTTTATCGGTTCCCGGCAGAAAGATCCTGTTGTTCGGTGTAACCTATGCCCTGCTTGACCTCGCCGAAAAATATGATGTAAACCTGGGGGACGGGGCCATCATTATGGAAACAGGCGGGATGAAGGGCAGGAGGGAGGAACTCATCAGGAGGGATGTACATGAACGGCTTTGCAGAAGTTTTCACGTGCCTGTGATCCATTCCGAATATGGAATGACTGAACTGATGTCACAGGCTTATTCGAAAGGAGAAGGCATTTACCGAACGCCCCCGTGGATGAAAATCTATACAAGGGAAATCAATGATCCTTTTTGTATCGATAACAGCCTGTCCTATGGTGTGATTAACGTCATTGACCTGGCGAATATTCATTCCTGCGCGTTTATCGCGACCGATGATCTGGGATCGGTAAAAGGTGAAAACACTTTTGAAATTCTGGGAAGAATGGACAATTCGGACACCCGGGGATGCAATTTATTATTGAATTAATTCAAATTTCCATAGCAGAAATCAAATTTTTTGTTTTGAAAAGCGTTTGGATTATATATATTTGTTCGAAATAAAATTTAAATGTTATGCGCAAGTTACGAATTTCAGCTTTTTTCCTCGCTGTGATCATTCTGGGAATGACCGCATGTGCACAGAAAACCTGTCCCACTTATATCAAAAATGATATTCAGAAGCAGGACTTAAGCGAGGAAAGGGTTTAGGGACTGATATTTGCAGTCACTTCATAATGCAGCGTATTTTCTTACATCCTCTGCAGTTATTTCCTTTTCACTCATAATGACCAGCCTTTCCGTTACATTTCTAAGTTCACGGATATTCCCCGTCCACTGGAATCCCTTTAATATTTCAATGGCTTCCTTATGGATCGATTTCTTTTTTGCGCCGTAATCGGAGGCAATATCTCCCAGGAATCGGTCGACCAGGAGGGGAATATCATCCTTTCTTTCCCGCAGGGGAGGGACGTTCAGGATGATCACGCCAATGCGGTGGTAGAGGTCTTCCCTGAATTTGTTTTCACTGATTTCCTTTTTGAGGTCCTTGTTTGTGGCGGCCACCACCCGTACATCAACCCGGATATCTTTTTCTCCTCCGACACGGGTAATTTTATTTTCCTGGAGCGCCCTGAGCACCTTGGCCTGGGCTGATAGGCTCATGTCACCGATCTCGTCCAGGAAAAGGGTACCTTCATTAGCCTGTTCGAATTTTCCTATCCGCTGTTTTACCGCTGACGTAAAGGAACCTTTTTCATGGCCGAAGAGTTCACTTTCTATTAATTCGGTTGGGATGGCCGCGCAGTTGACTTCCACGAGCGCGTTTTTATGGCGGCTGCTTTTTTCATGGATCCAGCGTGCAACAAGTTCCTTGCCGGTTCCATTTTCCCCGGTAATCAGCACACGGGCTTCCGTGGGCGCTACCTTGGCTATTGTTTCTTTTAACTGGCGGATCGCTTCGGATTCACCGACGATATCATTTGATTTCGAGATCTTCCTTTTCAGGATCTTGGTTTCATTGACCAGGTTGGACCGGTCCAGGGCGTTTCGGATACTGAGCAGTAGCCTGTTGAGATCCGGGGGTTTTTCAATAAAGTCAAAAGCACCCTTTTTGGTGGCCTCCACGGCTGTTTCGATGGTACCGTGTGCTGAGATCATGATGAACGGGATATCGACCCCCGTGTCCATTATTTTTTCAAGGACTTCGATCCCGTCCAGTTTCGGCATTTTAATGTCACAAAGCACAACATTGTAGTCCTTTTCCCGGATCATTTCCATCCCTTTTTCTCCATCGGGCGCTTCATCCACCTCATATTTTTCATATTCGAGGATCTCTCGCAAGGTGTTCCGGATATTCTTCTCATCGTCGATGATCAGTATTTTTGGCATGGCTAAAAAATAATGTTAAAAATATAAAATGCAGACCTGTAAGCCGGGTTCTGTTCTCCCCCGATAGTATCGGGGAGTCTTATCATTTATCTGGTCCCGGTGTCACCACCGGGATCTATCAACCTACCCATTCTACCCTTAATGATTGAGCGAGCAACTCTTTCCCCGAATAAACCGGGGGAGGCAGTATTGATTTGGTCTTTCAGCCCGTAAGGTTTACCCTACCGCGGTGCTGCTGGGGGTCGGCCTGATCGTCGGCTCGTTCTCGGCCACCGGGCTCGCCGGCACGCTGGTCAACGAGCTGAT
>JAGTVG010000065.1 GCA_018224645.1 Cyclobacteriaceae bacterium | reverse complement strand
CATGATCCTTTTTACCAGCATCAGTCCCAGGCCGCCTTTCTTTTTTTCAATGATAATATCCTTTATGGATGGCTCCTTGTATTCCTTAAAGTCAAAGCCGTTTCCTGTGTCAGTGATTTCAAATATTATTTCCTCTTCTTCTATTTTGACAAAGAGTTCAAGACATTTACTTGGATTGCACTGGTGCGAATGGATCATGAGATTGGCACAAATTTCATCAACTGCAAGTACCAATGAGTTGATATCAACTTCGGAATCAAGGTGCTTTTTTAAAACTTCGCTGATAAAAATTCTGATATCAACCAGTTTCTTTTTCTGGCAAGGGACTTTGTAATTATATTGCATTCACTAATTTCTTTGCGTCTTCCTTTGACTCTACCATCTTAATCAGCTGATCTAATCCCAATATCTGGAATACATTCCTGACCTTGTCACTCAATCCAAACAGAACCATTTTAATTTCACCTTCCTCCATTTCATGAATGTATGACATAAACACGCCCAGCCCCGCAGAAGAAATATATTTTAGATCTTCACAGTCGACCAGTATCTTTTTGTGTGATTTAATCACCTCGCCTATCTTATTATCCAGGTAAATTGATGAGCTTGCATCCACTTCACCTTCTACCTTGATGATATAAAACTCTTCTTCCTGTTCAGTCTGAATTGTTATCATGTTTTTTAACGCTGTAAAAAAATCTTGGTTTAAATTTTCTCTTTAAACTTTATAATAATCACTGTATAATCATCGTGAGGAGATTTGGTTCCACAATATTCATATAAGGCATTGATTATATCATTTTTAATCTCTTCCGGATTTTTAATTGCATTTTTAAATACCAGTTCCTTTAACCGGTCATAACCGAATTCCTCTCCCAGACGATTTCTTGCTTCCGTAATACCATCCGTAAAAAGCACAAGCAAATCTCCATCCTTAAACTGGATCTTATCATTGTTAACGTATTCCTGAAATTCATTGTTTCTCAAAATGCCTAATCCTAAGCCTTTACCAAAATAATATTCCGGCTTTTCAGCATTTTTTGGAAAGAAAAGGGTAGGACAATGACCTGCCCGGCAAAATTCAATTGTACGCGAATTTTTATCGATGATATAGATAGAGGCAGTGATAAACGAATTTTTATCCAGACCTTTAGCCAGGGCATTATTGGCATATACCATGAATTCATGTGAGGAAAGATCAAGCTGAACCAGGCTATGAAATATTCCTTTTAACTGCGACATATGAAATGCAGCTGAAGTCCCTTTTCCTGAAACGTCACCGATTATCACCACGGTCCGGTTATCATCTACCTTATAAATATCATAATAATCTCCACCGACTTCATCAGCTGATTTGGAATAGGCAGAAATATCAAAAAAACTGCTGTGATCCATTGTCGAAGGCAACAGGCTTCGTTGAACATTTTTGGCTATATTCAATTCCTTGATATACCTTTCATTTTCCAGAATGGTTTCTATCAGTTTAAAATTTTCTATTGAAATCGCTGCCTGATTGACAAACGTTCTGATCACTGTGATCATTTCTTCATTAAAACCATCGGATATTTCCTTGAGAAGGATGAGCGATCCAATGATTTCATGCTGGATATAAACCGGAAATATGAGAACAGATTTAAAACGGTTATTCTTTATGGAAGTAATGTACCTGTCTGTTTTCAGATTGGTAATTGGATCTGAATTTACGATTTGTTTTTCCTTGCTTTTCGAGATGATTTCAGTGATCAGCTTAACCTCATCATTTCCAATCTTATACTTAATGATCAATGGATCCTGATTATTTCCGGATTTTGATTCTACCCATGCAGCGTCAGCCAATACTGCACTCACAGAGCTTTCAAGGAGGATTTGATAAACCTCCCTTTCGTTTTTTCCGGCATTTCTTGATTGGCTTAGACGCTGAAAACTAATGATTTCCTCTAATTTTTTTTCAAAAACCGATGATGTCGGAAGGTTAAAAAGAATAACAAGTATTGATATGAATGTATAAATAAATATAAATATAAAGAATCCCATGATTGTAAGATTCCACATCCCGTTAAAGACCAAAGCCTCAGGCTGCTGCATCTGGACACCCCACAGGTAATTGAAAAAGTATCCGATATAAATTAAGATCAGGAGGAACAGAAGGATGCTTTTCCATTTCTGTTTGTAATTCAGGTAAGCAACCCATTTCAGATTCGCTGAAAAATAAAAACTGGCCAGGAGGAAAAGTGCCAGGATAATAAACAGAAACATTTGGGAAAGGACAAAATTGACAATTGAAAAAATCAGGGAGATCAATAGTGTCGCCAGCAGGGTATATACATAAATTCTCCAGCCGAGGATCAGTTTTTTTGTTTTCTGGTAAAAAATGAATTTTTCCCAGACAATGAAGGTAGATACAAAAAAAGCCGATAACAATCCAATATTGATGTTGTAAATCAGGTTTGTCAAAAGTGGATTTTCACCAATCCTGCTGTGGCTTAAAAAAAGATCTTCAATAAATTTAAGGATCAGTGAGGCAATCGTGGCTATCAAACCGGATACAAATACCTTCCATAGTAGTTCCTGGAGATTGGCGTCCCGGGATCTACCCAGCTGAACTTTGTAAAATGAATAAATCGAGAGGAAAAACAGCGCGTAAAATAACTCAGGCAGGTACTCCTTCAGTCCATGTTCCATCTGGTTTGCATTTGCAAAGGCCATGAGCTGCGTAAATACCATCATGGCCATCCAGCTGACAAGTGCAGTAGTAAAAAAGAATCTTAGGTGGAATATCCTTTTGGACATCATTAAAAATTTCCCTAAAATTATGTAATTTGATTTAGCAAAAAAATTATCATTTTGATTGTTTGATCATATACCAGATTCAAAACAAGCCAGTGAAAAGTTAACTTTGGACATTCTAAAGAGCGATTATTTCTACTGGAAAGAGCCAGCAAAAATTATTTGAAAAAGTCAAGTTTTTATCCACATTTTTTTATACTTATCCACATTTTTTTTATGAATATTTATAAACCACTGATAATGAAATATTTATGGGGCAATTTTTGAATTAAATATTTGTGGATAACTTCCTCAAAATGATATGGTTATGTTATGAAGGACTTTTTTTTATCCTTAAATATTATAAAAACGTTTCTGAAAGTGGTTTGAAAAATCCGGGATTAATTTTTTTTTCAGGCGAATTTTTTTCTTCTTAAATTATTCCGATAAGCATTGAATATGGTGGATTTTGACAAAAATCCCTTATACTTCCCATCTTCAATAACAGGCAGATTCCAGGCTCCTGTTTTTTCGAATTTTCTCATAACCGATTGCATACTTTCCTTTATATCCACCTTATCCGGAGGGCTATGCATGAGATTTCGGATCTCAATTTTTTCCCTGGCGTCTTCATCGAACATGATCTCCCGGATATCATCCAGGGTAATGATGCCCATCAGTTCCTGATCTTTGTTAACGACCGGAAATATATTACGTTTTGATTTACTAACCACCCTGATCAGATCAATGAGTTTTTTCTCAGGTTCGATGGTTGTATGATCAGTTTCAACCAGCTTCTCAAGCTGAATTATTCCAAGCACCTGTTTGTCCTTATCATACGGGTTATAATCCCCTCTTTCAATGAGATTTTTTGTATACAGTGAATATTCTTCATAATATGAAATGGTCAGGAAGGAAATGGCAGACACGATCATCAAGGGAACTATGAGTGTGTAACCGCTCGTGATTTCGGCGATCAGAAATATTCCGGTGAGTGGTGCATGTAAAACTCCGCTCATGACCCCTGACATGCCAACCAATGCAAAATTCGATGTGCTTATTATATTACTGCCTGTAATGTAATTGATCGTCAGGGCCACCAGGAAACCGGTTATACCCCCCAGGAACAGTGATGGAGCGAATATTCCGCCACTTCCGCCTGAACCGATGGTCAGGGAAGTGGCTACCGGTTTGATCAGGACAATACCAAGAAGAAAAAAGATTAATACCAGCATATTTCCCGGTTCAGATATGAACAAATTATTATTGAGGAGCATTGATTCACGTCCGGTCAGGATGGCTTTGATCATATCATATCCCTCACCGTAAATAGGAGGGAAAATGATAATGATAATTCCCAGCAGGATTCCGCCTGTCAGCCCACGGCCTATGTCATTCCGGATCATTTCTATTTTTTTTTCGATCTTATACATCATCCGGGTGAAGTAAAGGGATGAAAGTCCGCAAATAATTCCAAGAAGTATATAGAAGGGCGTATCTGAAGCTTTAAAGGATTCGGTTAATTTGAAGAAAAAGAGGATATCATCCCCAAGCAGCAACATTGATATTATTGAACCCGCCACGGACGCAATCAGAAGCGGGATAAAACCGGTAATGGTAAGGTCAGTAATGATTACTTCAAAGCAAAAAATCACACCGGCAATCGGGCTATTAAATATCGCTGAAATGGCCCCGGCTGCACCACAACCGACCAATATGGTCCGGCTATTGTAATCGATATGCATGAATTGTGATACATTGGATCCGATGGCTGAACCTGTCACGACGATCGGTGCCTCCAGTCCGACGGATCCGCCAAAGCCAACGGTAATGGCACTTGTGATCATACGGGTATACATTTTGGATCGCGAGATTAAACTGGATTTCTTTTCAATCGCATAAATGATATCGGTGATACCGTGGCCAAGTGTTTCCCTGAAGATGTAAATGGAAAGGATGATTGTAAGTAAAATCCCGATCAATGGGAAAATAAAATACAGGTAATTTGGCAAAAAGCCGCTTTTAAGTAAATGCTGGATAAAATGAACCGAAGCTTTTAAGGAGACAGCAGCGAGTCCGGAAAGCGATCCGATTACTGCGCTTAAAAAAATAACAAAATTCCTTGTCCCAACGCGTTTGATCCTCCAGATCAGGAATTTTGCCAATATTTCATTGGCTTTCATAACGCAAAAATAACATGAAAAAAAAATTATCCATGTCTTATTTGTATTGATTCAGTTAAATTTTTTATCCTTACAAGGCCATATCATGAAAACCCGGATCACCAGATTATTTAATATTGAATATCCTGTCATTCAGGCCGGAATGGTCTGGTGCAGCGGCTGGGAGCTTGCCTCGTCAGTAAGCAATGCCGGTGGTTTGGGATTGATCGGATCCGGATCGATGTATCCTGAGGTTTTGAAGGAACATATTAAAAAGTGTAAAGAGGCAACAGACAAACCATTTGGCGTAAATGTACCCTTGATCTGTCCGCATGTTGCGGATCATATGAGGATCATTTTGAAAGAAGGGATCAGGGTGGTGTTTACCTCTGCAGGAAATCCAATGCATTGGACATCCATCTTAAAAGATGAAGGGGTGACCGTAGCACATGTGGTATCAAGTGTAAAATTTGCCAGGAAAAGCATGGATGCAGGAGTGGATGCGGTGGTGGCGGAAGGATTTGAAGCCGGAGGACACAATGGACGTGAAGAAACAACGACCATCTGTCTGATACCCATGGTAAGAGAAGCGATTGATGGTCCTTTGATTGCGGCGGGAGGCATTGCTTCGGGCCGCGCAGTGCTTGCAGCCATGGCCCTGGGTGCTGAAGGGGTTCAAATTGGTTCGAGATTTGCAGCTTCGGCTGAGTCATCCGCACATGAAAATTTTAAATTCAGAGTTCTTCTTGCAGAGGAGGGCGATACAGCTTTGACTTTAAAAAATCTGACACCGGTAAGGGTTATCAAAAATCATTTCTATGAGCTGGTTAAAAGAGCGGAGGAAAATGGGGCTGATAAAACGGAACTGGAACAGATTCTCGGAAGAGGAAGAGCTAAAGCAGGCATTTTTATGGGTGACCTTGAAGAGGGTGAACTTGAAATAGGCCAGATCTCGGCCATGATCAGGGAAATAAGACCCGCTTCAGAAATTCTAATGGAAATCTGGCAGGAATTTCTGGCTGTAAAAAATAAATTATGCCCGCCCGGCTAAATTTCAGAATAATTATAAAACCGGTAGTGAATATAAAACTTATTTGTTTTAAGAATATTCAATATATATTCCCATAGTATATCCAGGGGAATAATCTCCATTTCCAGCTGGAAATCCGGAGGTATCTGAATTTCTTTCAATTTCTGAAAATAGTTGATACATTTTTCCCTTACCGTTTCATATTCAAAATCCTTTTCGATCACGATTTCCAGCATCCTGATAAAGACACTGTTCCGGTAATTATGTCTTTTATCGAGATGCGTTGAATTTAACGGCCTCAGGTTTTCAAGAATCTGTTTGACCTTTGTCGCATTACCTTCCCTCAAAAAGAACATAAATTGAATGAACAAAGTCGCAATGGAGTAGCCTAAAAGTTTTTTTGGATATTTAGGAATGGTGTTTTTAAACTGATCGATATCGAATCCCCACTTTATTAGTTTTGTATCATTGATAAACAGGATATACGCCCTGTAAATGGTCCATCGGGTTTTTGTATTTTTACCAAGATTTCCAAAGTTCTTATTAATTTTTACGATCCTGAAAATTTTAGCCGCCTGGCGAAATTTTTCTCCCTTCATGGAGAACAGGAATTGATATTCCTTAAATCTGAACCAGTCATCCGTTCCCTCCTTGAATAATGATTCTTTTTTCTGGCTGTAAGATATTCCTTCATCACTTTTGTTCAATGTATAAAGGCATAAAATTTTAAGGAATGTAAATTCCCTGTAGTTAAGATCCACATTTATTTCAGAAACATCCCGGGTTATATATTTTTTTTCCAGCTCATCGCATATCTGCAGAATCTCTTCAAATGAATTTGTCATTTTATAAAAAGCAATTTTCAGGTTTTTGGCCAGTATATCAAGCCGCGAGCTGTGGAAATGGTTGGCTGTCCTTTCGATTTCCCTGATCTTATCAGGGATCTCATCCAGCACTTTTTCGCCTGAACTATAGGATTTGTTTATCAGGACGATCGTATCGTAATAGATCTCTTCACAGTTTATGATCGCATTATAAAACGGTTTCAGGTTATGAATTTCTTTTTCCGAGATATTTACAGAACTGCACTTGCCAAGCAGGGAAAATTCATTTCTCAACAACAATAATCCATCGAGTGCAAGTTCGATAAGTTCATAATCTTTTGCTGTTTTTATGAGTTGTGGAAGTTTTTTTATGGCAATACACCCTGCTTCCTCCATGACCAGTATTTTCATTTGATGAATCAGATGGAGGCATTCATATTTCGCCCGAAGAAAATTGGAATAGCCTGATTTATTATAATCAAGAAAATACAAATGATTGAATAATTTCTGTTTTAGCTTGGCTTTGGTATTCCTGTAATTCCGATTCCCCGGATCGGTATTAAAAAGATGTTTGGCTGCGATTTCCTCAGTGGGAAAAATTTCATTCACGATCCCTTCATAAAGAAGGTTGTCTTTTGATACTTGTGACTTCCTGAAATTCTGGTTCACAAGTTGAATGCTCCTCTGGCTTTTCTGTTTTACAATTCCGATCAGTTTATGAAGCTCTTCCATTGTATTTGGATTTAAAAAATCAGAAAAAAATTTAAAAGTGAATTGATATCAATCATTAATCTGCAAAGAACATCTCTCAATCCTATTCTATGTTTATGCTGTTTTTTACTTCTATCTGAGGTTTATGGTATACCCTGGAGTTGGGAGGAATACTTTCGGTTATCCAGACATTCCCACCGATAATACTGTTTTTTCCTATGATCGTATTCCCACCAAGAATGGTGGCCCCGGCATAGATGATCACGTTATCTTCAATGGTTGGGTGTCTTTTGATCTTAGCCATCTCTTTTTTAACACTCAGGGCGCCGAGCGTTACACCCTGATAAAGTTTAACATTATTGCCTATCACTGTGGTTTCACCAATCACAACTCCCGTTCCATGGTCTATGCAGAAATGAGTACCTATCTCTGCTTTTGGATGTATATCAATTCCAGTTCTTGAATGAGCATATTCGGTCAGTATCCTCGGTAAAAGGGGAATGCCCAGCTGGCAAAAGGCGTTGCCAATCCGGTAACAGGCTATGGCAACAAAGCCAGGATAGGTCCGGATCACCTGATCCACACTCTGGGCAGCCGGATCCCCATCATGAATTGCCTGGGCATCATCCATCATGCGGACGTATATGTCGGGAACTCTATCCATGAATAAATGCGCCGTATCTTCAGGTTTTTTCTCCAACCTGTCATCTATGCTGACAAAAATCCCTTTTAATTCTGTAAATAGTTTATCGGCAATTATTTCAAGTTCCGCACTGCTTTTATAATGTTTTTCACTTAACTGGGGGAAAAGGAACTCAAGTAAACCTTCTGTAAATTTACAGATGGCCGTTCTGGATGGAATTGCATCGGCAGTTTTGTGTTTCAGAAATAAACCATCTATAAATTTTTTATCCATTTTCAAAATTCATAAGATAACTAATATAGTGTATTTATAATCTTTTTCAATAATCAAATTAGCATTAAATATTGGTTTTTTTCTATTTTACTACTTATCTTAATAATATATTTCGAAGAAAAAAGGTTCCATGAAATTGCAATTCATTGATATTATTTTCTGCTGTTTTGCCTACATAGTGCTTATTTTTTTTGTGATAAAAAGATATCACAGGAAAAATACGCACATGGACAATGATTCGGATGACGATGATGATGGCGGAATTGAAATCAATAATCTTCCGGATCTTGATCTTCCTCCCGGCATTTGCCTGCCACCGGATCCTGACAGAACTATACAGCTGGATAAGGAATTTATAACCTGATCCGGATCACCAGCCCGGGAAGTCTTTTCCGAAACCTTTGGTAATAATAATTTGCGGGACTGTAGGTCTCTGTTTAATTATTTAATATTATATTTGCACCTCATTTTCAATAAAACAAGCATGGGCGGAACATCAATAAAAAGGAAAGAACGCAAAAACAGGGTAAAAGCTAAAAGACGGCAGCAGAATGTTAAAAGACTGACAAAAAAGCCTGTCCTGAAAAATATTGATATTGAGGCGATCAAGGAGACTTTCAATAAAGAATCAACAACCGGGAAAACGCCGGTTGAAGAACAGCCGGCAGTTGAAGGTAAACAGAAGACAGAGGATCATAAGGTTAAGAAAACCCAAAACATACAATCCGGAGCAGGTAGCAGGAATACAGGATCGGATACCGAGAATATAAAAGCGCAGTCAGAAAAACTCCAGGAATCAGTGAGCACTTCATCTTCTGACGAGAAAAAAGAAAAGAGTGAAGAAAAACCGGAAGAAGGTACCGTTAAATAATTCAGGATTTTCTAAATCCTGGAGCCCCTTTCCCCCAATTCTATTACCTGTAAATCCCGGATCTGACCATCATCAATGGCAAAACGCACAATGGTCCTGATCTTATGAAAT
>JAGTVG010000064.1 GCA_018224645.1 Cyclobacteriaceae bacterium | reverse complement strand
TGTACGGTAAATAACCTCCTTTTCGTCGACATACCGGTCAATTTCCTCCCCGGTGAACTTCCTTCGGAATATGAATTCCAGGGTATCTTTTGCCACCCTTCCAAAAACAAATTCATGTAGCTCCCCATCCGTTAACTGAACATCATACCGCTCACAGAATTTCTTCCATGCGATTTCATGGTATACATTGTTATCCATGATCACACCATCCATATCAAATATGACCCCGAACCTATGTATCATTTAATGTTAACTGATTTCTGATTATTGATGTTCTGTTCTAGATTTGCCTAAGATATAAAATACAGGTAAAGATTCCATTCCATAGATCTTAAAATATTCATGACTGACCTGAAACTGACCGATATCATCATTTATCCCGTCAAGTCGCTACGGGGGATTTCCCTGACCCGCGGTTTTGCCGGCATCCGAGGGTTGATGCACGACCGCCGTTACCTGCTGGTGGATGATGCTGGACATTTTATCACCCAGAGAAAACATCCATCAATGGCCACCTTCGATGTGTTGCCGGAGGAAAACGGATTTTCCGTTTCCCAGGGCGGGCAAATGATTCATATTCCCTATGAGATATCCCCCGTTGGAAAAATGGACATCGATATATGGGATGATCAATTGACAGCCCTGATCGCCCCTGAAAATTTCAGCGAATGGTTTTCCGATCACCTGGGATATTCCTGCCACCTTGTCTACATGAATGATACCATTAAGAGACCTGTAGCTGAAAAATACCGGGTTAAAAACGCGAATGTCAGTTTTGCCGATGCATTACCCTATCTGCTGACCGGTGAATCCTCGTTGCATGACCTTAATTCCAGGCTGGAGGTTCCTGTACCCATGAACCGTTTCAGGCCGAACCTTGTGTTTTCAGGCGGGGAAGCTTTCAGTGAGGATTCTTTCATCAGGATCACCATCGGAGATGCTATTTTCAGGGCGGTAAAACCTTGTGCCCGGTGTATTGTAACCACCACTGATCAGCAGACGGGAGATCGTGGCAAGGAGCCGCTTTCCACCTTAGCCACCTACAGGAAAAATGAAAATAAGGTATTATTCGGCCAAAACCTTATCTGCCTGCAGGAGGGTAACGTATATTTGGGTGATAAACTGGTAACAACCAGTTAATGCCCTGGATCCGGATATTTCTATGGGTCTTTTTTTTTATCTTTGTAGGTATAATTTTAATAACCTGGTATTTTATGAAATTTCATCAAACGGTCTTCCTCTCCATGATGATGCTGGTTTTCATTGCAGCAGGATGTAAACATATGAGCAACAGGGAAAAACTTCCTTTCCTTGGCCGTAAGCAAATCAATCCGGTAATGGAAAATAACGGGGTCAGTTACGATACGATTTATCACACCATCGGAGATTTTTCATTTGTCGATCAGGATTCAAACCGGGTCGACAACGATACCTTCAGGGATCATGTTTATGTTGCCGATTTTTTCTTCACTACCTGCCCCACCATCTGTCCGGTCATGAAAGCCCAGATGCTTCGCGTTTACGAGACTTTTGAAACGAATGATGTAGTCATGTTCCTCTCCCATACCATTGACCCGGATTACGATACCGTTGCACTGCTGCATGATTTTGCTGAAAGGCTTGGGGTATCCAGCGAAAAATGGCATTTTGTTACGGGCCTAAGGGAGGATATTTATGATATCGGACAGAACAGTTATATGGTGACGGCGATGGAGGATAAGGATGAACCCGGTGGCTATATCCATAGTGGAGCTTTTATCCTGGTGGACAAGGAACGGCATATCCGAGGTTTATATGATGGGACCGACGAAAATGAAGTAAACAGGTTGATAAAAGATATATCCAGGCTGCTCAGCGAATATGAAAATTCATAAATTCCTTGGCTACGCCGCCTGCCCTATATTAATTTCCATTTTTTTGTACCGGTGCGGCCCGGGCGAAGGGAACCGGCAAAACAGGGAGGATTACATCAAATACAATCAATATCTCGTGGAAGGGAAAAGATTGTACCTCCTGCATTGCAGCAATTGCCACCAGGAAAACGGGAAAGGATTGGGCCGGTTGTATCCTCCCTTGAAGGATAGTGATTATCTGAAAAATATGGACAATTTATATAAGGTGGTTTGTTCGATAAAGTACGGACAATCGGAGGTGATTATTGTGAACGGCATTTCATATAATCAGCCCATGCCCGCCAATCCGTGGTTGACCGACCTCGAAATCGCAGAGATCATCACTTATGTTTACAGCACCTGGGGAGAGAATGAGGAATTATTTACGCATCAGAAAACAGGCCGGATACTGGACAGCTGTAATCATTGATATGTTCAGGAATAAAATATCAATTTTTTAAAAAAACCATGGTCAAATTAATCAACTGACAGTCAATTGATTATTTTACTGCCATTTTTAACCCGAAAAATTCATAAATTTTTCCTACCTGGGTAGGCAGGCCTACCTGGCAGGCCTACCTGAGGGCTTTGCTCCGCCGAAGCTATGAGAAAGGGATGCAGGCAGGCGCCCGGAGGGCCGCCCCGATAAAATCGGGACGTCATGTATTTTATTGAATATAATTAAGTTACATACAATTGGTATTCCATTTTAAAAATA
>JAGTVG010000063.1 GCA_018224645.1 Cyclobacteriaceae bacterium | reverse complement strand
GAGACCAGGGGCGGTGATAAAAGACCCCTCCTGTCTGACCTGCGGGAATCCGGCTCCATTGAACAGGATGCTGACATGGTCCTTTTCCTTTACCGGCCCGAATATTATGGGATCACGGAAGATGAAAATGGAATAAGTACCAAGGGTTTTGGGGAGATCAGCATAGCAAAACACCGGAATGGCAGTACAGGTACGGTGGATCTTAAATTTATAGGGCATCTTACAAAATTTGTTGACATCGATGCCGACATTGAAAATCAGGAAAGGGGAGGCCACGGTTCGTCGGGGAACAAGGGATACGTTACTTTCAAAAGCCGGCTTAATATTCTGGATGATAAGCATAAGATTTCCGGCAAGGATCCCCGGGGAGGTGAAGCGCCTTTTTAACCCGGAAAATTGAAAAACCTCTGTTCAATCGACCAGGCTCAATCCTGCTTCAGCTTCATTCCTTATGCTCGTTTTATAATACGCTCCCGAATATTTCATGGCTTCCCGGAAATGAACAGCTGATTCGTCGGGGAATCCCTTTTCATATTCAATGTATCCCATTTGCAGATGCGCATTGGCCACCAGATAATGATCATCAAATGATGAGCGAAACATCAATTCAAAATATTTTTCTGCGGCTTGATAATCGTTAAGTAGTTGATTTACTCTTCCTTTACGATATTGATATTCAAGTTTTTCTTCCTCATCCAGATTGGCCTGGCCAATGGATTGCAGCATCCTCAGACTTTCTTCATAATAACCTCCGTCGAAAAGCAGCCGTGATTTCTGAATCTCAGGATGCGGATAATGATTATTTACCACCAGGGAGTATACATATTCATCGGCTTCAGCGGATAGCTGCCCTTCATGCACCACTTTTTTCCTGTAATTTTCTCCGGAGATGCTGTCATTGTTGAACAGGCTGATCAGATAGAGACCATAATAGCTGGCTTTCTTCAAATCCCGGGCACCGGATTGATTCAGGTACTGATGATAATAGGTGCCTGCCCTTGAAAAATCCAGTTTTTTCATATAAGATTCAGCAAGATAAAATGTTGCAGAAGGAATTTTCATGTACTCGGCATTAAACTGGAGACATTTTTTAAAGGACTGAATTGTTTTATCATTATCCCTGCCCTTCATGTAAATCAATCCGGCAAGGTAATTGTAAAGCAGGCTTTTCTGCCGGATTTTTTCATTCATGCTGATAACGGCATACGATTTTTCCGGTTCATTCAGATAATAGGCATTCAGCAATGCCCATACCATGTGACCTTCGAAAAGGAATAAACCGTTGATTTCAGTTAATTTTTCAAGCTGTTGAATACCGGTGGCAAGATCGGGACGGATACCGATCAATCTTAACACCAAATCATATTTTTCAGGGACGATGGACAATAGAATATTCAATACCCCCGCTGTTTTATAAATGTATGGGGGCGGTTCAGGCTCCTTCAGCATCGATTTAACCATATTATACGATTGAATCAATCGCAGGGCACCCGAAAATTGATCATTATATCTGAACCGGATTATGGCGGAATGTAACCTGATCTCACTTTTAATGAATGATATGAATTCATCCTCCTTTCGAAGGGATCCCAGCGCTGCATTATATTCTTTTTCCCGCTCCGCATAATTTTGATATAATGGTTTGTTTCTGTTCAGGGAAAGCACCAGTAAATCCTCAAGGCTTCTGATATAGATTTTAAACGCCCGGTCCTGATCATTCGTGAACTTGTGATTAAGTATCAGATGGGAACTGTCTAACTTCCCTTCGAGAATTTTCTGATAGGCCAGGATTATTTCGGGAGAGAGGGATTGAGCCGATGATCTGTAACCGAAAAATATTGACATGATCAATAAAAATGGGTAATGACCGCTCATTACCCATTTAATTGATAACATTTTCAACGTATGTATTTTTTTGCTATTTCTTTGCCCGGATTCTTTTTTTCTTGTCGGGTTCTTCAACAATCACGTCTTGGACATCTGCCAGGATACGGCCGCAATGTTCACATACAATTAATTTTTTCTTTTCCCGGACCTCAGCCTGGCGCTGTGGAGGAACTACATTAAAACAGCCACCGCAGGCACCCCTTTTTACAGAAACAACTGCAAGTCCATTTTTTGCATTATTCCTGATCTTGGTATAGGATTTTAAAAGCCTGTCTTCAATCTGTTTTGTAGCCTTTTCCCGGATCTTCATTAATTTCTGTTCTTCTTCCTCACTCTCCGAAATGATGACATCCAATTCTGATTTTTTGCTGGATAAATCCTTGTCCCTTTCATTCAATAATTCCCTGGTGGATTCAATCTGCACCTTTTTATCTTCCAGGGAATCGTAGGCTTCCTTGATCTTTTTTTCAGAGATCTGTATTTCCAGTTGCTGAAGTTCTATTTCCTTTGTAATGGCATCATATTCCCTGTTATTCCGCACATTCATCTGCTGTTCCTGATACTTGGCTATCAGTTTTTCCGCATTTTTGATCGCGGCGCGTTTTTCTTCTATTCCTTTTTCAACCTCCGTGATCTCATTTTCAATTTTTGTGATCCTCGTCTGGTATCCTGTGATCTCATCTTCAAGGTCTTCCACCTCTTCGGGCAGAGCACCCCTGACTTTTGTCAGTTCATCAAGTTCGGAATCAATATCCTGGAGTTTTATGAGGGAGTCAAGTTTCTGAGCTACAGTACTTTCCATTTAATTTTATATATATCGTATAGGATTTGTATTTACTTCCGATAAACGGAGTGCAATATTACTAAATTTTTTACTTAATAATCCATAAATCAATTCTTTTGTGAATTGTTCACTTTCGTAATGCCCGATATCTATGATCATGGTTTTTCCATCCCCGTCAAAGAAATCATGATATTTCATATCGGCCGTGATAAACACATCTGCGCCTGATTTGATGGCTTTGGGCAGAAGAAATGAACCGGCACCCCCGCATACGGCAACCTTTTTTATGCCTTTTTTTGATGGGGTATATCTGACCGAATTCAGGCTCATTTTTTTCTTTAAAAAATCAAGAAATTCAAGTGGCTGCATTTCATTCTGCAGGTTGCCGATCATCCCCGACCCTGTATCCCCGGAAAGATTAGCCAGTTCATGCAGGTAATACGCCACTTCTTCATAGGGGTGCGAATCATTCATTGCCGCCAGTACCTCATTTTTTTTAAACGCCGGAAATATTACCTCAACACGGTCTTCATTAACTTCTTCAAGTAAATCCTTTGTTCCAATATATGGATCTGCATTTTCTCCCGGCTTAAAGCGGCCGGTTCCATTTACCCTGAAACTGCAATGATCATAATCGCCGATTTTACCCGCACCGGCCTGATGGATTTTTTCAAGCACCTGGTCAGTATGTGTTTTTGGAATAAATGTCACCAGTTTCATCAGTTTATTTTGCCCGGGTGATAAAATCTCCGGATCAACCAGGTCAAGCATCTCCGCGATCTTTTTATTCACTCCCTGTTTAACATTATCCAGGTTTGTATGGATCGCATATACCGCTATGTCTTGTTTAATGGCTTTAATGATGGCACGTTCAACGTAATTGCTGCCCGTGATCTTTTTCAACCCCCCGAAGATGATGGGATGATGTGCAATAACCAGGTTATACCGGTGATTGATGGCTTCATCAATCACTTCTTCCGTTGAATCGAGGCAGACGAGTATCCCTTTCAGTTCCTGAGTTTCATCGCCGACGATCAGGCCTGAATTATCGTAATCTTCCTGGTATGAAAGCGGGGCAATTTCTTCCAGGAAATTCATTATGTCTTTGATTTTAACCATATTTTTAGAAATTTGCATAACCGTAAAGTTATCAATTCCTGATTTAAATGAGATACCTGAGGCTGACGCTTTTACCATTTTCCTGGTTGTACGGAATGATCATGGACATCCGTAATCGGCTATATGATGCCGGTATATTTAAACCGGTCAGTTTCAACCTCCCGGTTATCGCTGTCGGGAACCTTGCTGCGGGAGGTACGGGAAAAACGCCCATGATCGAATATATCATACGCCTCCTTAAAATGGATCATAAAATTGCAACCCTGAGCAGGGGCTACAGACGACAGACCAGTGGCTTTAAAATTGCTTCCCCTGCGGATAATGCCTCAACGATCGGGGATGAACCATTCCAGTTCTACATAAAATTCAATCCGGAAATAACGGTGGCGGTGGGAGAGGACAGGGCATATGCCATCCCCCATATCCTGAACGATCATCCGGATACCGATGTTCTGTTGATGGATGATGCATTTCAGCACAGGCGGATCAAACCGAATTTGGAGATCCTGG
>JAGTVG010000062.1 GCA_018224645.1 Cyclobacteriaceae bacterium | reverse complement strand
TATAAATAAATTCTTTCTTAGCCAAAGTTCACCATATTCTTACCTGCGTAATATTTACACCAATATTTAACAAAATAAACTCAACTTTACTTCCAATTTATTATTTTTTTAAAGAAATATTAGTTAATAATTACTTTTCCTAAATTTAAACAAGTATTTTGTAATTTTTAAATGTAAGGTATGGCCATGATCCTTCATTATTGATTAAGTTATCTCCTGTTTTATCCTTAATTGTACTGAATATAATGACCAAATGCCCTTATTTAAAATGCTTATAAATAAATTCTTATCATTTTTTCAATAAAAAATTTGGTATTTCCATGGAGTAACAAAGAGTTCGTGGGAAAGAAATCTATAAAAGAGCAGGAATAATCCAATGCCGGTAATTTTCACAAAAAATTTCAAAGTCAGGGATGCCCTTTCTTGTTTATAAATTTCAAAATCTTTTCCAGATCTTCCGGCTCCTTATGGTTCAGATGATTTTTGACCATATAGGATTTTATATCAAGGCCCGGATTGATAAAAAAAGAATAAAATTCCCTTTTCCGGGAGGGTATTCGATACAGAATATTATCCTTTGTGAGAAACAGGTTCTGCTTAATGATGATCTTATCATTTTGATCTCCCATATCAAGGGCCGGCACATAGGTGGCATCTTTAATGTGATAGGTGTATTTTATGATCCCGCCGTAATAACCTTCATCAATTACGCGGCAGATTCCTGCCAGTTCGGTGCCATCCTCAAAAGCATATACATCACAATTCCTGAATACGATGGTTTCATTCTGTTCAATGACCCGGTAATGATCCAGTTTTCTCAGGGGTACGACCTTTGTATTGCCGGATAATTTCACTTCTAGCATATCATATTCAAGATCATACCTTACCAGCATATTTTTAATTTCTGTGCCGGATTTCAGCCTGATGTTACTCTTTTTCCAGGAATCATCGACATAAAAGTTTCCGGTAATTTCTGAATTCCTGTTATCAAATTCGACCAATACTTCTCCGGGATTTGTTTCAAGATCCATGATTGATTTAACTCCCTGGGAGCATGTGTAATGCCATAAGGAAATAATCATCAAGAATACAGGGATAATCAGGATTTTCATGGATATGAAATCAGAAATGAGGCTGTCCCAAAATTAATAGCATTAGTCCTGTCTTCCGCAGCCGGCATTTCAATACATCCCGGCAGGATGGAAGGTCACATTAATTTTGAAACAGCCTCTTCTTAAAAACTTTTACTTTTTTACAAAAGTTGAAATACCTCTTTCACCATAGGATGTTGCCGTCCAATAAATGGTAATCGTATTCGTGTCGGGATCAAAAAAGCTGTCCGGTTGTGCATCATCCTGGAGAACCTCTCCACCAAACTGATCACTTACATTTTCCCAGGTGACCAGGTTGGTATCAGGATCGATATTGATCTCCGCTTCCACAGGATCAGTACCATAATTGTCCGCATAGGTACCTGTATACAGTCCTCCTGATAAATCCTCCACGAGATAACTGCTTATACAATCCGTATTGATCACTTCCTGATCCAGAACGACGTCAGGAGAGCCGAAATCATCCTGCAGGAATTGGCCTGTTACTTCATAAGTGCCATTGAGGGGTAAGGTACAAATGACCTCCACTTCCGCCGATTTAGGCACGGAACTTTTTCGCACCACCTCTCCTTTTTCATCGAATTGTTTATCATATACCGTTACAGAAACAGCGACAATCCCCATGAATTTCAGCGGAGCGGTATATGTGATCTCAATATCTCCCTGTGTCTGACCAGTCAGGGGAGTATTTAATGTGTAGGAGCCAACAGGATCCCCATCTTCATTGGTAGCCGTTATCGCCACAGAGTCCACCCCGGCAGGGGCATCGACTACGGTTGCCGTAATCGTGGTGCTCTCACCCTCCAGAATTTCCGAATCGGAGGCGGTAACCCGGGTTACGGCCGGTGAATCAAGCAGCCTCGGCGGATTTGCATCCTGGTAATCGTCGACGCAGGAATAAACCAGAACAAGCAGACCAAAAAGGAATAAATTATTGATTGATTTTCTCATTGTTCATAAATTATTTAGTTCAACGATTATTGTTTGGTCAGCCTGAATTTAATTGGATCATTAGTGCCTATTCCACAATCACCAAAAATATTATGGAGTATACTGACGGTAAATTGACTATCGTCCGTAATATCAAATTGACCTGGATCACCTTTATTTAAATCCCATGCCAATCCACCTCCGCCACAACCCAGGCCTGCCCCGGTTGGTTCCAGCAGGATAACGTTACATGCGAACGTGAAATCGAATTCAGTAGCACCAAATCCGAATCCGGAAAGATATCCAATATCAAAAGTCCGTTCCGTACTGGACAATGCAGTGATTTCAACCACGACTGATTCATCGAAGGTTGGGATACCAAATTGATCATTACTGCCTTCAATCACTTCAAAAAGATATGATCCGGTACCGAATGAATCTTCGATTGCACACAGGATCGGGAAGATCAATTTTGGTGAAAAACTGGTTGTAGCGGAAGAATTGACAATATTCGGTGTAACATTAATAAATTCAGTCTCAGAATCCACCCGAATGGTATCCGGATATATCCTTCCGTCGGTCAGGGTAACAATGGAATAGATGTTTACCGCATCGCCTCCTGCAAGTTCTTCCGGTGTCTTATTCATGGCAGCCGTCAGATCATTGAGGGAAAATGTAAGTTTGGTGGTGCCATCATTGGTAATTTCAGATCCGTTAACGGAGGTCAATGGAAACTGACGTGTTTCCGCATTATCAATCAGGCTGAAGTGACTCACATACATGTCCGCTTCCTGGATGTTGTTGGATTCGGAATAAATGGTGAATGTCACACTGGCATCCGGATCGGTAGAATCAAAGGATGATACATCCCTGACTATCCGGAAATTTGTGGCCACATCAAGATCAGGAACCCTGATTGTATCTTCATCCTCACAGGATAACAGCATAATCACGGGCAGGATGAAGGAAAATCGCTGTATATAATTATATATATTTTTCATGTCTGACTAAATTTTCAATTTTTAATTTGCATCCCAGAATACCCTGTAATTGGATACATTTTTCTGTGCCGGAGCATTCGGGTTGATTTCCAGGTTATCAGTTACCCAGGGATAGGCTAAAGGATAGTCCCTTGTCCTGCTTGTCACATTCAGGTTATCTGTATTCCCGTCATGCAACTGCGGATAACCTGTCCTGCGATAATCGGTATAAATATCAACCGCGTAACCGAAACTGGCGATCCATTTCTGGGTCATCAGCTGTTTCATTTTTATATTATCATTTCCCGTATCCCAGGCATCCAATATAAATGAAATATAATCATCCACTTCCGTTTCATCCATTTCAGGAGACCCGGCAGCTGCGGCAACCTCGTTCACCTTATCAAAGGAGGCTTGAAGCGCTTCTTCAAACAGGTCGCGGGCATTTCCGGATGTTTCACCTGTCAGCGCAAGTTCAGCTTCAATGAATTTACGCTGGAAATAGGTAAGGATCCGTTGTGGCGTACTGGCTGCCCCATTAAAATCGGCTATCCCGCCTTCCCCGTCATCATACCGTCCGCCGATGGGATATAAACCCAGGACCGACTTCGATGAGGCTTGATCAAATCCTTCATTCGGATCGATGTTGAACGAAAAAGCGTAAATAGAAACAAATTCGCCGTCTTTGTAGGAAGTTGGATTTTCCGCTGCCTCACCAGGTTCCAGTTGATTATAAAAATAATAAGGCACCCTGGGATCAGTGACTGTCAGATATGGATTCCCTTCTACCGGGAAAAATGAATTCTGACCCGTCATGATCTCGTAAAAATAAGGACTTACATAATAGAACGCAGCTCCTGGAGTATACTCCTGTGTATAAGCAGGATTCCTGTTATCAGGTGCTGCACTGGTTCCATACTGAAATTCGAAATCTTCTCCAGGACCAATCAGGTCACCTTCCGAGATCAGTGCACTGACATCTCCGGAAACGTCCCAGGCCAGCCTGGCCTGATTGTATAATTTAAGTTTCAGGGTTTTGGCAAATTTTCTCCACCTATCCATCGCAGAATCACCTCCACCATAGAATAAGTCGTCATTCAATGGAGTGAGTGTGGATTCTTTGGCCAGATTAGCTATCCCTTCATCCAGGAGCGTCAGGACTTCATTATACACAGCCTCGCCATCATCATAGGCAGGGAATGGCTGTTCCGCACCCAGGTTAGCTTCATAAAAAGGAACATCACCATACATATCTACCAGTACACTGTAAATGAAAGCCTGGAGGATCTGGGCTACACCTACATAATGCCATGCCTCCTGCTCGGTCCCTTTTTCAATCACCTTGCTGATGTCGGTAAGAGCGCGTGGATAAAACAACGACCAGGGAATGGTGACGCCAAAATCGGATCCGTTAAAAGCATAGTCATTCTGGGAATTCCCTCTTTCAGTGATCTGATGGGTATACAATGAAGTAAAATGGGACAATCCACCTACGGACATTCCCACTGCACCGGCTACATCCACCTGAATGGTGGGGAGTATCTGGTTCAAGGGAACATCCGTCGGATTGTTGGGATCTTCGTTGATATCCAGCCAGTCGTTACAGCCGGGCAGTATCAGAACTGAAAATCCAATCAGCATCAATACAATATATTTATATAATTTTTTCATCTTCATGTGCTTTTTATGGTTAGAATGTAACCCGTAAATTCACCGCATACCTTTTCACAGATGGCGTGGCGGCATATTCGATCCCCTGCTTGTTGGTTGCACCGAACTGGTTCACTTCAGGATCATAATTGGAATCCTCCGGGAAATTCGGAGCTGAATACCATAAATTCCTTCCGGTCAGGGATAAACTCACACGGCCAAAAGGAGTTTTTTCTATCAGGGATTGAGGGAATTCATATCCGAGCGATACCTCCCTTAATCTGAATACCGTACCATCATATACAGCCCATTCGTTCTGACCATTTGAAGCAAAAGTTTGTCCAAAATACAGGCTGTTAACTTCCACCATGGTCTGATTAGGTATCTTTTCTCCATTTTCACCCCTTAAAGGTTCATGGGTATTTGGATTTCCATAAACACCGGGAATGACCCGCATGGTTTCCCGGTCGCCCTGGAAGCCCAACACACCCCTGCCCAGCATACTTTCCACGGAATTGGACCATAGATCACCCCCCTGTCTCCAGTCGAAGACTGCATTCAAAGTAACTCCCTTAAAACTGAAGGTATTGGTGAGTCCAACAATAAAATCGGGATTCGGATTCCCGATGATCAGAGGATCAAGGGCCGGGATCATTTGTCCATTCGCCGGATCTATCAATAAATTTCCCTCATCATCCCTATCATTCACGGATCCCTTGATCAGTCCATATTCCTGACCCGGCCTTAATACGATGGAAGGTTTTCCCGAAAAATCAGATCCCTGCTCGAGGATAATTTCATCAACTCCCTCGGTAAGTTCTTCTATCACATTTTTGTTGTGTGTAAACGTACCATAGAAATCCCAGTTAAATCCACCTTGTGTCTGTAAAGGAGTCAGCCCCAGACCTATCTCTATGCCTTTGTTGGTAACAACACCGAAATTCGTGAAAAAGAAACTGAAACCGGATTCTTCAGGAAGTGAAACCCCTGCGATCTGATCCCGTGATTCACGATCATATACTGTCAGGTCCAATCTTATCCTGTCGGAGAACAACCTGGCCTCGATCCCGGCCTCAATCTCGCTGGTTCTTTCAGGTTTAAGATTGGGATCCCTTTCGATGTTTGATAATGACCCCCCGGGTACGGTGGTTCCGCCAGCCGGTGTAAACGGCATTTGAGCCGTTGGATTTGGACTGGTAATCAAATAATCGTTGATCAGGTAAACCGGCTGTAACTGGTACGGATCAGTATCATTTCCAACCTCTGACCATCCTGCCCTAAGTTTCAGGAATGAGAGTGTATTGCTGTTTATGCCTAATGCATCCGTCAACACCACCGAACCCGTAATGGCTGGATAAAAGAAACTGTTTGCTTCCTGCGGTAAAGTTGAAGACCAGTCATTTCTTCCGGTGAGGGTTAAGAAGGCCCAGTTCTTATAGCCAAAGTTCAGGTCTGCAAACAATCCCCATAACCGCCGCTGAGAATAGTCCCCCCCAAAGGGAACCAGGTTGTTGGTATTGTCAATATCGTCAATATCAAATACAACATACTGTGTTCCTTCAACGGCCTGCCTGTCGGTGGTCCGCTGGTTAAGGTTATGGCCGAAGATCCCCCTGAATGAAAAGTCTTCATTGATATCCCGGGTAACGGTGATAAGGAAGTTTGATTCGATCTCTTCGAATCCGATCACATCTTCGGCGATTCTCCCAATTCCCTGGGCTCCTGTAGATCCGGGCCTGATATAATCCGTATTATTCTGATTATAGGTATTGATCCCGATCTTATAGGATAAATTCAGCCAGTCATAAAGGTCATAACCGAGGTTAAAAGAAGCGATGATCCGGTTCACTTTCTGTGTAAATCCCGCATTCTCATAGGACCACAACGGGTTATCTGCGGTTCCACGGCCCACCATAAATTCGCTCCCCATGTCAACAGGGTTCTGATATGGCTGCCCATGAATATCCCAGTTCCTTCCCAGTAACAAAGCCCGTGAAAAAGCGGCCGGATTACTCCCACCCAGGGATCCAACCCCGCTGGTTATTCCCTTCTGTTCCGTCCGGATGTATGAGAGGTTAGCACCCACGTTAAAACCGTTTTCAAGTTCCGTATTACCCCCTGCACTGATGTTCGTCCTGTCGAACTGAGTGTTTGGGACGTAACCATCGTTGGTCAGGTGGGAGGCTGTAACTGACAGGACTGATTTTTCATTCCCTGCCGTAATGGACAGAGAATTATCAAAAATACTTCCTGTTCCGAATAATTTTTCAACATTATCCGGATAGGCCCTGTAGGGTACTCTCAATCCGTCAAATGCATCCATTCCCGTTCGGCCTGAATACCAGTGCGGAATTGAGTCCAGCGTTGCATAGGGCCTTGTCCCGATAAATGGCGGCCCCCATGACCCATTGGCCTGCTGATAAGCAAAATTTACCCCTGTCCCATAAGTATTCTGCAGATCCGGCAGGTTCGCTATTTTTTCCATGGCATAGGAAGTACTGAAGGTCATCTCAAGTCCCTTCCTCGATGCTTTCGGACTTCCGGTTTTTGTGGTGATCAGAACAACGCCATTTGCAGCTCTTGAGCCATACAGGGCGGCAGCAGCTGCACCTTTTAAAACCGTCATGGATTCTATATTATTCGGGTCAAGATCGGCAAGCCGGTTAGCGTAGGATCCGCCTTCAGCAAGCTGGTTATAGGTGCGGTATTCCTCGCTGTTGAAAGGAATTCCATCCACCACGAACAGCGGCTGATTATTACCAAGAAGCGAAGAATTTCCCCGGATGGTGATCCTGGTTGAACTTCCCGGAGCCCCGCTGGACCCAGAAATATTCACGCCGGGAACCTTTCCCTGCAGGGCTCTTAATGCATCCGGTTCAGAAACCTGCTGCATTTTGTCTCCATCAACATTCTCAACCGAATATCCCAGTGCACGTGCTTCACGCTGAATTCCAACTGCAGTGACCACCACCTCAGTCAACTGGCGGATATCGGCACTCATCACAACATCAATCACAGATTGATTTCCAATATCAACTTCCTTTGTGGTTAAACCAATAAAACGGAACACCAGGGTTCCATCATCCACCGGTACCGTGAGCTTGTAATTTCCATCAAAATCAGTAACCGTTCCCACGGTGGTACTTTTGAGAACAACATTCACTCCAGGAATCGGTGAGCCCTCCTCAGCTGACGTCACCTTTCCGGAAATTGTCCTCTCCTGAGCTTGCACGTTGTGCATTGATAAAATCGCGACAAGCATTAAACTTAGCCGTAAAAAGTTCCTCATAGACAATCAATTTAGTTTTGGACCAAATGCAAACAGCATAATCCCGGCACCTGCTGTATCGGTGTAACAATATTTCCCTGAAGCAGACATATGAATATTATTCCCCGAATTCAATTGGGCGGTTTATGCTCCTCTTATACCTCAAAGGTGGGGATAAAACAATTTACCGGGTATCCCCTGATTAACGGGAATTTTAGAAGGTAAAATGGCTGAAAAATAGCCCGGAAACTATAAAAAACGGCAGAATTTGATGCTAATGAGAACATTTGAACTTTATTTTCATATCCCCCAATTTACAGTATGGGCTAAAGATGAATTTAGTTGAAAAATTAGATCAATTTATTCTTTTTTGCTACTTCAATGGCTGCTGCCTTTGAATTGACCTGAAGTTTATAATAAATATTTTTAATGTGTGACTTGACCGTTTCCTTATGGATGAACAATTCATCAGCAATCACTGAATAACTCTTCCCTTCCGAAAGTAATTCGAGTACTTCCGTTTCCCTTGGGCTTAATGGTGAGTTCTGATTCCTCTGAAATGATTCCACCACCAATCTGGCAATTTTACCGCTCATGGGAGCACCCCCCCTGGATATTTCATCGATTGCATCGAGAATCTTATTGTGAGGGGCATTTTTTGTGATATAGCCGGATGCTCCAGCCACCAGCGCCTGGAATACCAGATCGCTGTCGTCATGTACGGTTATGACCAGGATTTCGATTTCAGGATGTTGTTTTTTTATGATTTTTGTTCCATCAATGCCACTCATTCCCTTTAGTTCGATATCCATCAAAATAATATCAGGTTTATCTTTTACAAGATTTTTTATTGCTTCCTCACAGGATTCATAAGAGGCCACCACCTCATGCTCACTTAAACTGCTTATCAATAGTTTAAATCCATCCCTGACGATATCATTGTCTTCAATGATGATGATCCGGCTCTTTTCCCTATTCATGATTTCATTTTATGTTTTTGACCATCTTGAATTTACGCAATATTTTTCATTGTCGGAAAGGCTTTCCACCGGAACTTATCCGATTTAAGTAAAAATCAGATTTTAGCCTTAAGGATTATTTCTGTCCCCAGGTTTTCGTCGGAATGAAAAATTAATTCACTTCTGATCTTTGCCCCGCGATATTTCATCTTCTTGATCTCTTCAATATGGTGCTGATCCTGTTCACAGAAACCCTGTCCATCATCCTTTAATTTTAATTCAATATCCTTCCCCTCTATTTCAATCGAAAAATATACATTCCTACATCCTGCATGTTTCAGCACATTATTCAAACCTTCCTTAAAAATAAGAACAATATGCCGGGCGAATCCCGCCGGCAGCTTGATCAAATTCATATCCACCTTGCCGTTCTGTGTCCGAAAATTAATGGATGAATTATCGAACAGGTCCATTCCATAATCACGAATATTATGATAAACGGCTTTCAGGTTATCATTTGCAGGATCAATCGACCATATAAAATCCTTTGTTCCCCTGAAAAGATTCTTTGATTCATCATCGATTTTATCCAGTAATTTCCCTAATTCCTCCTCAATTTTCCAGTCATTGCTCTTGATAAGTTCGATCAGCAATGAAATACTTGTGAGATGGTTCCCAACTTCATCATGAAAATCCATGGCCACCTTTTTCTGAATCCTGCTGTATTCCTCCTTTTTCAGCCTTTCAATCGCAATCAACTGATTGATCTTTGCTTTGATCCTGTAATTGTTGAATAAAATAAACCCAAAAAGCACAAAGGATATCATGATCAAATAAAACCACCATGATTTCCAGAAAGGAGGAGCTATGATCAATGTATAGGATGTGGACTGATCATTCCAGTTAAATCCATCATAGGATGCCTGTACAAGGAATGTGTAACTGCCGGGAGCCAGATTTGCATAAATGGCAGAGGTATTCCGGGTAGGTTGCGACCAGGCATTATCATAATTCTCAAGACGGTATTTGTACCATAATTGATCAGCAGTAAATAACGAAATTCCATTATAATGGAAAAGAAGATCATTCTGTTCATGATTCAGAACCGGCTGAACGGGAACCTGGAACCAGGAATCCAACCGCTGGGATGAATTCGTCCAATCTGTTTCCTTAAATGAAATATCAAGTCCGGTTATATTCACCACCGGGCCGCCGGATCCAAAACTCAATTTTTCGGGCTGAAAGATAACGGTGCCTATGCTGGTCCCAACAAATATTTTATCACCGATTTTCAGAGAGGCATTCCGATTCACCTCAAAATTGAGGTATCCCATTTCCATTCCACAGGGATAAAATTCAGTGATTTCCCCGTTTTCATTAATTTCAGCATACATGATCCCTTTTTCTGTACCCAGACAAATATGCTGGTCTCCATAGGGAACAATGGTCCGCACCCTTGAAAATGGTAACATCAGTTCCTTCGAGACATGTTTAAGCGTGCTGTCTTCCCTTTTGAAGAAAAAAAGACCATTCATATCACTTCCGATCCAGAAATTGCCGAACTGATCTTCTGTGATTGTATTCAACACTTCCTTATTTAAAAATCCATGTTGAATGAAAGGACTTACTTTCCCTGATTTAAAGACGTCGATCCTGTTTTCCTTAATCAATAATACAGATCCATCCTTTAAATGGTAAAGATATATTATCCTGCCTGCTGATGCCCCCCCATCCATTTGAGGAGTACTGAATTTTTCATTTTCAAATACGGCCAAACCCTGTTCCGTAGCGATCAGTATTCTTCCGGAATCATCAATTCCAGCTTTATAACAATAATTATCCGGTAATCCATTCAGGACGGTATAATGTCTTATATTTTTCCCGCTCATCCGGGTTACCCCCCTGGCCGTAACAAACCAGACTTCATTCCGGTGAAATATTATGTCCCTCACAAAATCACTTACCAATCCGTGAACACGATTCATTCCGGTTTCCACACCATGTGTAAGGATTTTTGCCCCTGCACCAAAATAGGATATCCATAATTCATCCCCTCTGGCCATATAGGATGAGGGCGTAAAATTGCCAATCAACTCGTTTTCCATCCGGGTTATCACATCTCCGGGAAATTTATAAAGTCCGCTTCCTGAAACAGACAACCAGACATTTTTTTCAACATCCTCAAAGAATAAAATTTTCGAATCCGGATTAATCGGTATGCTGATCCTGGAGGTATCCCCCATACTGATCCTCCGCAGGGACCGGTCATCAATAATCCAATGATTATTCCGGGAGTCAGAAAAATACGCCCTGATTTGATCATGCCGGTAATGCCATTTGGCAGAAGCATTGCCACGTAGGGAATCGGTTGAAATTTCGAGAATCCCCCTATCGGTAATCAGTTCAAGGGATCTATTTTCAGCAGCCCTCAATCCAATATATTGCGGGGGATCCTTTTGACCTGTATCTATTTTATAAGGACCACTCAAATTCCTGCCGGAAAGTTGATAAAGATCCCCTTTATCCGAAAGGACCCAGATGGTTCCAGCACCCGCTGAATGCCAGCCGATGATCTTTTGATTGGAATTAAAAAAATGATCAGATATTTTTTGAAGCTTTTTATTTTGTACATGATAGATGTTACCGGAACGATCGGCATAATATTTTTCATCTCCCGCCAGCAATAATCCAGGAGAACCCATGGTATCCCGATCCTGCCGGTTCAGTCCGAAATAATTGAAACTGGCTCCATTGAAGGAAGTGAGGCCATTTTCCGAAGCGATCCATATATCACGGTCGCGACCGACCGCTAAATCAAAAACTGCCTTCTCCGCATTTATATCATGATAGATAATTTCAACCAATGAAAGTCCATCACACCTGTATAACCCGTTCATGGTCCCTAACCAGAGAAATCCATGAGAATCCTGGACAATGGCATTGATATCAGAATTTTCCAGGCCCTGACTATCGTCATACTTAATATACAAAAGGGATTGGGCAAATATCGTATTTGTGATTAAAAACAGCCCTATCAATAAAAAGTCTCTCATTCCTGTAAATTCATCCAGTTTTATATGTATACCATGAATTTGTCAGTACTAATGTAAGGATAGAATTTCCCTGACAAGATTACAGATTTCGCAAAAATGATAAAATCCCCCAATTTGGGTATTTCTGGAGTAGATTTTTTTTAGGATCTTAACGTTGAATTCGTAATCAGACTAAATTTTCCCTTCCTGGACTCTAAATCAGAACTCTCTTCGTACACCCTCGAATTTGATCCAGGAAGGTTTTTTTAAAAAATAGGCGAGCCTTGATCCATCCTCCCCCAAATCCGGGGATAGAAAATACTGCGGAAAATAAAAAGGTGAAATGCCGGTTACCGGAATGCCTCAACATTTTCCTCGGTAATGATCCCCTCATAGGAATTTTCCCAGCTGTTAAGGATAAAATTCATGACATCAGCAATTTCCTTATCTGTCAGATAGGTGGCTTCCATATCCATGTCATGGGTTTTCCCATTCACAATAATATCTTTATCAGAGCCCATCATAACAATTTTAATCGACTGATTAATATTATTGAAAAGGTAGTCAGATCCTGAAAGCGGAGGATATAAATTTTCACCACCCAGGCCATCGGGCATATGACATCTTTGACAATGGAAGATGTACACTTCCGCCCCCCTCTTGATACTTCTGTCTTTATTATTATCCAATGTCGATAAATTCAGTCCGGACAATAACATCAATGTGATCATTAATAGCACTTTCATAGGATTTGAATTAAATTAAGCCATTTGAACTATAATGGCTGAAACAACCATTAATTACTTAAATTAGACAATGTGGATTACTTTCACAAGGAATGTCAGGTGGTTTTCAATAAATTTTTATAATCCTCTTCCGAATCTATATCAATCTCTGCATCGGCATTGGGTATGATGTGTACGTCAAGTTTTAACTTACTGATAAGGGATTTGGCTCCCTGATCCCCCTCAAGCTTTTCAACATAAGGAAACACATTCCTATGAAAAAATGCCGGAACACCGAATGATCCGCCATAACCTGAGGCAATAATTTTTTTCCCGAATGTAAAATGGGATTTTATCATTTTTATCAGATGGGAAACATTGATCAGGGGCTGGTCCACCAGGGTAATGATTATACCATAAATTTCAGGTTCATCTTTTTCGATTTCTTTAAGGGCTGCCCTGATTGAACTGCTTACTCCTTCTTCCCATTTTGAATTCTGAATCACTTTGATTTTTTCCCGATAGGATTTCAGTTTTTGCACAATTTCGCGTCCATTGCTTCCAAGGACCACATAGACAGGGCCAAAATTTGAATCCAGGGCTGTATTGACGGCATTTTCAATTAATGTTTTCCCTTTGTATTCAAGTAACTGTTTAGGCTGGTTAAGGCGGGTGGAAGCACCTGCACCTAAAATTATTATGGCAATTTTTTCATCCAAAATGTAAAAATTTTTATAATTACCTCCCAAAATTAGCGAATATTTCCGGTTTCAAAAGATATTATCATCATTATTGTGTAATTCACGTTCGTTCCAGTAAGATATTATCAGATCATGCATCCAATCCTTTTTGAGTTCGGAACCCCTGAATTTTTAACATCCTTTCTCCCGGATACAATGACCATTTATTCTTACGGAGCCATGATCGCCCTGGGTGCCTTGTTTGGTTTTTTATATACTGGCTGGCAGGCAAAAAAACAATTCAATGTACCCTTCGAAACGACCAATGAACTGATCCTGGCCATCCTTATTGCTGCCATATTAGGGGGAAAGTTGTTCATCGTCTTTGAAGATCCATCCAGATATCTCAACCATCCGATGGAACTGTTCGAAAATTTCAGCCAGGGTTTTGTTTTTTATGGTTCACTGTTATTCGCCATCCCCACTTTGCTGATTTTTTTTAAAATCAAAAAACTTCCCATTCTGCCAATGCTTGACATTATGGCCATAACCACCCTGATCGTTCATGGTACCGGAAGGATCGGCTGTTTCCTGGCAGGATGCTGCTATGGGATACCCTATGATGGGTTTTTATCTGTAGTTTTTACTGATCCGCAATGCCAGGCACGTCCATTAAATACACCTTTGCATCCGACACAGCTTTACAGTATCGGCTTGCTGTTTGGGATCATGATCCTGCTTTCTGTCATAAAGCGCCGGAAATCTTTCGAAGGGGAGTTGTTTCTTTTGTATCTTATGCTTTATTCGTTTGGCAGGATCTGGATTGAATTTTTCAGGGGGGATTTTTCCAGGGGTTTTATTTTCGATAATCTGCTTTCGAATTCACAATTCATTTCGCTCCTGGTATTCGTGATATCCATGTATTTCTATAATAAATTAAGGAATAAATCCCGAAAAGGTAATAAAAACAAAGTAGGCTGATTTAAAAGTGCCGGTCAGCCCGGGTCATCAAAGAAATCAGTATTCGTGTATTTTCCGGAAATCAAATTCTGAATAAAAATGCAGAAGGCATTACCGATATTGCAAAGGGTGGATGTCCGATGAATTCCCCATCCATATGAGCGACCAGATGTTCACTCTTTTCAATATTTACTTTTTTAGATTTAAAGAATGAGACAACGTCAAGTTTTGCATGTCCGCCGTTTTTCATCCGCGGCAGATAAAATATCCGCATCCACAACGGTGTCTTCTTAAACAGGCAGATATCGAGCAACCCATCATCATTTTTTGCGAACGGATTTACCAGGAAACCACCACCAAAGGTAGTTCCTTTTGTAATCGTCATGAGGAAGATCTTTTCCCGGATTTCTCCTCCATCATAATGGGCCAGAATTTCCTTTTCACGATAGGTCAGCAGAATTTTAAGCACGGCATGCATGTAGGCACGATGCCCTTCAGGTTTTTTGCCTGTCCGGTCAAGCAGTTCCACGACTTTCCCGTCGAACCCGATGCCGACGCCGTTCAGAAAAACTTTATCGTTACACAATCCGGCATCGATCCTAACAGGAATCCCTTCAATTGCTGTTTTCAGCTGGTAGTCAAAATCAAGCTTTTTATGAATGTGCTTAATCGTATCATTTCCTGTACCCATGGAAATAACGCTCAAAGGAACATCACGATATTTCAGTCCGTTCAGGGTTTCATTAATTGTACCGTCCCCACCAAGGATCAGAATGTCTGAATATAATCCAGGATGAAAACGGTTTCTGATGATGATATTGGCCCTGGCATTGCCATTTGTCTCATACAGGTCAAAGGCCACCTCGCGCCTGGAAAATTCCTCCCTGATCCGATCTATCTTATCAAGAGATTTGCCGTTTCCTGCAACCGGATTGACGAGGATAAAGTAGCGCTTTTGAGTCACACGTCTTTTTTAATCAGGAAATTAGGAATATTATTTAAATATTAACAGCCCCGATGACGTGAATTAATGGAGAAATCATTCAAAATATTTTTATATTGCTGATAATCAGGCCTGGATCCCTCAGGGGTTCACAGGCTGTCAGGGAATACAGTAATGAGGTGCCGGTCAATCTGCCCTTACCCGGAGCCAAATCACTGACGCTTACCCACGCCTGGTGAAGGTTAAGGGTCAATCAATTATCATCGACGACAGTTCCACTGCTTGAAACATGGATATTCAGCGTTGGATTGCCTCTATAATAAATACTTCCGCGTCCTGAGATCAGGCCGCTGAGTTCTTCATTGGCCCTGACTTCGATATTACCTACTCCGCTGAGATATGCTTCTGCTTTATCCACCTCCACCGCATAGGCACCGATATTGCCGTAACCGGTCAATTCGAGGTATATATCCTCCTGTTTATACCCGATTATGCCAATCGAACCTATACCGGAAAGAATCACCGATTCAATATCATGGGGTATCCTTATAACACAGAGGATCTTATCTGCCTCTATGATTTCCACCGCTTCCTTAAATCCCCAGTAAAAAGTTTCATCCTCTACGGTCCAATCCATAAGATCCAGAATATTCTGCTGGGCTTCAAGAACAACGGAAAAAGTATCGGAAACGACGATGGACATATCGCCCATGCTTACGTGCCGGACGCGGTTGAATGAATCGACTTCAAGGGGCATGGATATAACAGGACCTTCTCCAGTCACCGGTTTGGCAACATCTTCATCATTATTCAGGCAGCCGGCCAGGTAAATTCCCATCATGATCAACATTAACGGCCATATCTTCAACACAGGGTCAAATATTTTTTTGATTTTCATTCTGCTAACGGTAGTTTTACTATGTTATGGACACAAAATTAGTTCATCAGGTTGTAAAATCTGACGAAACAGATCATTTTTACGCTTAACGATATTCAAACTCTTCTATTATCCATACATATTACATGTAACATATTTCTTGTAACGGCTGGTATTATTGCGTCGGTATGTGGACCAATCCTTTGTTCATTTACTGAATGTTTCAGGGAAAAGGAAAGTTTTTGGCGAAACCCGAATATTTTCCTGATCAATCTTTATGAACGGAGAACATTATTTTGGCAGAAAAACCATGATCTATTACCTTAAATATTTAATTTTGAAAATGAAAAATTTTTAAATATGAAACCTAATCTTACCAACCAGATTAAATCTTCAGATCCACAAAAAAGCCAATTTGAAAAAATCCCAACCCTTATTTTCAGTGATGCCAAGGAAGCTGCCGATGCAGTTGCCAGGGAAATAGCCAATATCATTGAATCGAATAAAGGTAAATGTGTCCTTGGATTGCCAACAGGTTCGACTCCCATATTCGTATATGAAGAGCTTATCAGGATCCGCCAGGAAGAGGGTTTAAGTTTCAGGAATGTGGTCACCTTTAACCTGGATGAATATTATCCCCTGCCACAAAGCAGGCTGCAGAGTTATGTGAGGTTCATGAATGAAAACTTTTTCGACTACGTGGACATCCCGAAAGAAAATATTCATATTCCCGATGGTTCCATTCCATTGGAGGATGTGCCAAAGTTCTGCGAGGCCTATGAACAGAAGATCAAGGATTGTGGTGGTATTGACATTCAGCTTCTCGGAATTGGGAAAACCGGGCATATCGGTTTCAATGAACCGGGTTCTCCGATCGATTCAAAAACCAGGCTGATCACCCTGGATCATATAACGCGGTTGGATGCCGCCAGTGATTTTTTCGGGGAAGAATATGTTCCGAAACAGGCGATTACCATGGGTATCGGAACGATATTCAATGCCAAAAGGATCTTCCTGATGGCCTGGGGAGAAAATAAGGCCGGTATCGTAAAAAAAGCCGTAGAGAATGAAATCACGGAACATGTTCCGGCAAGTTATCTGCAAAAACACCCGGCAACCATTTTCATTGTGGATCAAGGGGCGGCTGCGGAGCTAACCCGGTTCAAAACCCCCTGGCTGGTGGGTCCCTGCGAATGGGATGACAGGCAGGTAAGGAAATCAGTGGTCTGGTTATGCCAGAAGGTGAATAAACCGATCCTGAAACTTACGGACAGGGATTACAACGACAATGGGATGAGTGATCTGATTGCCCAGAAAGGACCCTCTGCCTACAATATTAATATCAAGGTATTCAATGATCTGCAGAAAACCATAACAGGATGGCCTGGCGGAAAGCCGAATGCTGATGATACGAATCGTCCTGAAAGGGCAGAGCCATTTCCAAAACGTGTGATCATATTCAGTCCGCACCCTGATGATGATGTAATATCCATGGGTGGCACCTTTATACGGCTCGTTGAACAGGGCCATGAGGTTCATGTTGCCTATCAGACGTCGGGGAATATTGCGGTTTTTGATGATGATGTCATCCGGTTTGCCGATTTTGTCAATGAATATAACCAGGTCTTTAAAGGAGGATCGGAAAGGTTTAACAGGGTTTATCACAATGTCAGGGAATTTCTCCGGTCCAAGGAACCCGGGCAGGTGGATTCCGATGAAGTGAAACAGATCAAAGGACTGATCCGGATGGCAGAAGCAAGGGCGGGGTGCCGTTTTGTCGGAATTCCGGAGGAAAACATTCACTTCCTGAACCTGCCTTTTTATGAAACGGGTAAGGTGAAAAAGAATCCATTGGGAAGGGCAGATATAGACATAACCAAGGACCTGATCAGGCAGGTGAAGCCAGAGCAGATCTATGCAGCCGGGGACCTTTCGGATCCACATGGCACACACCGTGTTTGCCTTGAATCCGTATTTGAAGCGGTTGCCGAACTCAAGGAGGAAGAATCCTGGATGAAGGATTGCTGGCTTTGGTTATACCGCGGCGCCTGGCAGGAATGGGAAATTGACCAGGTTGACATGTGTGTTCCTTTGAGTCCCGATGAACTCTCCAAAAAGACCAAGGCCATCTTCAAACATCAGTCCCAGAAAGACAGTGCCCTTTTCCCCGGAACGGATGAGAGGGAATTCTGGGAAAGGGCACAGGACAGGAACCGGGCCACGGCTGTGCTGTATAACCTTCTCGGCATGGCTGAATATGAGGCCATGGAAGCTTTTGTCAGATGGCATTATTAAAAGAAAATGGAAATTGATAAGGAAATACTTTCGTATTATAATACAGGTGTTGAGAAAGACCGATTGTACACGGATATTTTTCAGCTTGAAAAAGAACGGACAGAAGAAATCATTCTGCGCTTCCTGCCTGAACATAAAATAAAGATCCTGGATGTGGGAGGCGGAACCGGTCATTATTCCTTCTGGCTGAAGGAACAGGCGCATGAAGTACACCTGGTAGATCCAGTCCGGTTCAACATAGACGAAGCCAGGAGGATTGCCCGTGAAAGAAAAAATGTTCCGGAATCCATTGTGCTGGCTGAAGCCCGTAACCTCCCCTTTGAAGATGGGACATTCGACCTGATCC
>JAGTVG010000061.1 GCA_018224645.1 Cyclobacteriaceae bacterium | reverse complement strand
TACCGGCCTGGATTACACCTTACGGTTCGAGCTCCTGCCATTTGGAAATTTCACAGGTCATGGAGATTATTCTGAAGCCGATCTGGTACGGGAAAAAACACCGAAACTGGCCCTAGGCCTGACTTTTGATTTTAATAATAATGCGGTAAAATCAAATGGCCAGCAGGGTAAAGTCCTTGACCAGCATGCCAACCTGAGATCAATATTTGCAGATGCCATGTTCAAATACAATGGTTTTTCCATGATGACTGAATATGTAAACCGAAATGCGACGGATATATTTTATGACCCTCTGGATAGCCCTGGATCCTACAGGAATGAATTTTATATCGGGAATGCCTTTAATTCACAAATTGGCTACTTATTTAAAAACAATTTTGAAATCGCAACCAGGTATACCTATATCAATCCGTTGAAGTTCACGAAATACAGGGATATCGCAGAGTATACTTTAGGAATATCAAAATATATCTCCGGCCACAGGATAAAAATTCAATCGGATTTCAGCCTTTTACAGGAAGAAAATAAGGAAAATTATTTCCGTTACAGGCTACAACTGGAACTGGGTATATAAAGATATAATATTCGGCTGTGAGGAAAAGACAGTCGAGAAGGGCTACAACTGGAACTGGGTATATAAAGATCACCTGCCATCTCTGGTTTTCCCCTTTTCAATTTATCACTGACACCGGCAAGATTCTGGCTTCCGATACTGCGGCACCTCTTCAGACCAGGGCACGTGGTCTGACCACCACCCCTGGTCTGACCACGAAACGTGGTCAGACCAGGAAACTTCCTTCATAGAAACCACCGTTTTTTCCGGTCAATCAATCCGGTTCAGGAAAAATGTTCAATCCGGTAGGGGATGGTATCAAGCACCAGCCTAATCTGCCCGATCCGGCAATGGTTCCGGGCCCGGTCATTCAAATCCAATGTCGTTGCTGCCTGATTCAGAAAGAAACCTATCCAGGAATAATATTATTCGATCAGGAAATCAAAACCCCCATGGATTATAGTGGTATTTCTGGGACCTTTCAGAATTTCCGGAGGTTCAGACGATCGATTCTTCGAATGCAATTCCTATTGCATTGTTGGATTAACTCATTAAACAACTACCGGATCAGGAACCTTGACGAAATTGTTTCCTCCGGCGAAAAAAATCTGATCAAATAAACACCCGCCGGCAAGTTCCCTGTTTCAATCTCCATATGGGATTCTTCCGTAGAATTCATTTCGCTGATAATCTGCCCAAGATCTGTAACAATCTGCATTGATATAAAGGGATGTATTTCAGGCAGATCTATGATCAATTTTTCATTAGCCGGATTGGGATATATTTTTATCATCCACTTTGCCTTACCCTCCTTTCCAGAGCCAATGGCCGTTAAATTGGGATTATATGCAGATGGAGAATTACTTACTACTGATTTGATCAGGACAGAATCAATTGAAAAAGCTGTAATCCTGAACCAGCAGCTGTCTCCCTCCATCAGGTCAGGCTCATTCCAATAAAATGATGTGTCGGTCAATGCCTCACCAACCTTAAAAAAAGTTTGCCTGTTATCGGTGCTGCATTCCAGGTTATATTTCAAAGGCCTGCCATCATCGGGATTTTGCAAACGCCAGGATATCGGGCGGTTTGAATTCCAGAAACTTCCAATGGGATATTTCAGCTCGATTTCAGGCTTCTGATAAGAATGTAATAATTCGGCAAAACCCTTTCCTGTGACAGGAATACCATTCACCGTTCCTGTTACCAGGGTTGATCCTTCAAAAAAACGGAAAGGGAGTTTTACTTCGCTGTTGTGATGAAATGTGGTGATGACCAGATCCATATCCTGAACAGAAGATGTTAATCTCCATTTCTGGGCATAACATCTTGCACTGTCAGGCATATAATGATAAGACAGACGATCAATTTCAAAATTATCCGTCGTTATTTCTGTGTTTTCGTCAACATAAACTGCCATAAGCCGATAGGCAGGCCCTTCAGGCAATTCCCGTTTCCATGAAAAGATATTCCAAAGATTGATATCCATCTCATTGGAAAGCTGTATGCAGAACCATTCATAATCTTCCTGTGTCAAGGGATTGAATGAACCGAATTGACGGTCGATCCATGAAGTACCAGTCACAGGTTCTGTTATTCCATTGAAGGAGATTTCTCCTCTCACCTCACTTTTAGTAAGGGAATAATAATAAGTATAACTGGAAGATCCCTGGTAAAACAATCCACTGTCACCCAGGATCAAAGGACGTTTCAGTAAAACATATTCCAGGTCCAGGGAGGCATCGGCCGAGGCTGCGGAAAGCAGATATTCAAAGGGGATCATGTGGCCTGATTCATCAGCTTTATTTTTCCAGTTTTCCTCAATATCAGGATATACTGTGGCATTTATGTTCAGGCTATCCGTTCCCAATTCATTGAGGGTCATCGGGCTGGTGTTGTTATAGAATTCCCCGGTATTTTCATTGCTCAGGTTGAATATTCTGAATCCATCATAGCCATAAGCCGGGTAATAAAAATAAGAAACCATAAAACTATACTGGTTACCCGTGGTGCCTCCGGTAAGGTGTCCCGAAGTATACCACCATTCGATGGGTTCCCCTTCATGACGTCCCTCATCTTCCGGAAATGAGAGGAGACTGCCCTGCGGATTATAAGGATAGACCTTCCAGCTCTGGGTATATCCTGTTTGATGGATAAAAAAGAAACAGAACAACCACAAAAAATATTTTTCCCCCATAATAAATCTTCATCATGTATAGAGCCACCCGGCCGGATTTAACCATTTAATATTTACCGGATATAAAGCGGACCCAAGTTAACCCAAAAAATTCATATATTTTTCCTGCCTGCGACAGGCAGACGCCCGGAGGGCCAATGAAGCACCCCGATAAATCAGATCGGGGTGCTTATCGAGGGTTTACCCCGTCACGTATTTTATTGAAAATGATTAAGTTAAATGCAGTTAGTATACTATTTTAAAAATAGTTTATGAATAATTGAGGTTAATTATTTCACCGGATAAATGAAAAGGGCAGCCCATCTCCCGTGATTACCATCCGGAAAAAAAAGATCTTGTTTTCTCGATGAAATCTTCCCTGTTATGCTCCCCTATCGCCAGATGCCCCGTCCCGGGCAGGATCCATAAAAATGCATCGGGTACGTTTTTAAAAATATTAAATGCACCATTTATCCCCACTATTTCATCTGAATCCCCGTTTACGATCAATACGCTGGTTTTTATTTCCCTGAGTTGTTCATCCCCTATATCGATCTGGTAATTTATATTCGGATTGAACAAAGCCCTGATCTGTTCCTCTCCAAAAGGGTGTTGTTCCAGCAGGATTCCCCTGAAACCCGCATCCATATCATCGAACCTGAAAACCTGTTTCCCGGATTGATTTTCACTGCCATTGTACCGGTTTGAAACACCGATCAATACCATTTTATCAATCAGGCCAGTATCGGCAGCAGCTGCCCCAAGAAGTACCAGGCCACCATAGCTTAATCCAATAGCTTTCACCCTTTCCAGCTTTAATGCCCTGATCATTGCCCTGATATCTGTGGAAGCCTCAGTGATTGAAAATTTTTCAGTAAGTACAGAAGTTCTGCCGTGTCCTCTCAAATCGATTGAATATACCTCATAATCGTCAGCAAGGCTTTTCACATAAGGTTCCCAGAACGCAGAAGTCTGCAACCATCCATGCAACAATAAAAGTGGATCACCGGATCCCTGTTTTGTATAATGCAGGGTGATATCGTCAAATTTGATGGAATAATGCTGTGAAGCTGCCATAGTAATACAAATGAAAAAAATGATTACAAAGCCCGGGAATACCTTTATAAATTACAGATTCGTGACTGGTAAACCCTGAATTAATAAAAATAATCCTAAAAAACAAATGCATAAATTTCAGGTCCCTCAACAATACAGAGCTGCATGGCTTATTATAATTTCCCATGCAAAACCTGAGTGATGATATCTTCAATTCCCTGATTTATCATTTCATTTCAGGATTTAAACTTGTATATTATTCTCTATCGGATTTACATAAATACCATTGTCGACTGTTTCAGGTAGTTATAATAAGTGAGTATTTTGGTTTTCGCCGGTCATGAAAATATACTAAAAATTATTTTATTAATTAATCATCCCTTATTATAATCGCCCGACTTTATACGCTGAATCGATCATGAACCTGCATGCCTGGAATTTTTACACCCGGATTGGTTTTTCTCCATTAGACATTTATTGCGTAACGTAAATCTTTACATGGCGAAATTCAGGGAGGCTGAAGAGGTATACCGTGAAGATCTAACCTAGTGGGTGGACAACGGATTCGCTCTGAATGGATTATATCACAGCCTGGAAAATCAGGGAAGGGAAGATGAGGCTGGCAAAATAAGGAACAGGTTCGAAAAAGCCTCGAAATATGCAGATACGGAATTAAAATATTCCCGCATTGACCCGGATAAGAGAGTGGATCTTGTCTTAAGGGCGGGTGATGAATCGCCTTCTGATCTGAAATATATCGTCAGTACCCTGTGCGGATTCAATTAATTTTGCAGCTCCGGGAAAATTATCCCATCCCTGAACCTGAAATTAAAATCCCCTTCGATCCGGAAGGGTGAAGAAAAAACCTGATCCTGGGATGGGAACCATTTTTTCCTCTGACAGTCAACTACAATAAACATTCCATTTTCATCACCAATGGCACAGAAACTTTCAAAATTGCCATCATAGATTCCGATCCTTTTGATTTGATTCAACCGGTTATAGGTTTCCTCTATATTGTTGACCGGCATCCCGATTTCAGAGATGGCCAGAAATTGTTCCGGACCAAATGTGTTATCAGCGATAATCCCTAGATTTTTGCGGGCTATAAATTCCACAATATTCCGGTCCGCATCATAAAAATAGACGGATTCGGCATTCCAGCTTTTAAAATCGATGAGTTCCTGATCGCCGTCCTTCAGGATCTTCACCCTGCTTCTGGCCCAGGATAAAGCATCCCTGGCTTTATTGGAGGGAATGTTGATCGCAAAATGATAGGGGGTAGAAAATGCTGATTCATGAAATGCCAGGCTTGTATGACCCAGTAAAAAAACAGCGGATTTTTCCCTTCCTTCCATGACGCGAAGGCCCAGTGTATGCTGGTAAAAATTAATCTGTTCCTTTAATGAGGTAGTCGTAAGAACAATGCTTTTTATGACCATTTCTGATGATTACGGTGAATCCGGATTTTCCCGGATTCTTGTCTATCTATTCATTAAGATCATCATTATCCATCATTTTTCCGAATAAAAACTAAAAAACCGGAGGATATGCTGTTGGGCGGAGGCTCTGGAAAAAAATATTTTTCATGAATATTTATTATCTTCACACTCAATGGTTTCATTGCCCTTTACAGGTAATAAATGATCATGTTTAACATTCCTGCCAGGATCTATCACAATTTAACCCATGGAATCAGATGAAATTTCATCGCATTGCCCTTTCCCTTTTTATCCTTCTAGCCCGGTTTATTTCAACTGGATTTGCACAATCGGGTATTTCTGAGGATCTCCGGATAGAATATACGACTGAAGTTTTCCGGGAAGGAGAAAAAAACTATCTGTTTTTCCGTATTCCAAGCCTGCTTTTTTCAGGGAAAATCATTTATGCATTTTGCGAAGGAAGAAAAAACAGCCTGGCGGATCACGGACAGATCGACATCGTGTTGAAAAAAAGCGGGGATTTTGGCAGAACCTGGGGAGATTTAATGATCGTTACAGCAATTTACAATCAATCCTGTCAGAATCCCACGCCCATATATATCCAGGAAGATGATAAGATCATTCTTCTTTTCACAAAAAGAACCGTTGCTACGGATACTGAAGACCAGATCCGGTCAGGAACTGCATCGGGTTATGCGGGGGCATATAGTGCCGTAAGTCTGGACCAGGGTAGAACCTGGTCCGAGATACTGGAAATTACGGACCAGGTTAAACTGGAAAACTGGCGTTGGTATGCCTTCGGACCTGGAGGAGCGATCCATATTAATAACGCTGAACTTTATAAAGGAAGGATTATCGTACCTGCAAATCATAGCATTGCAGGGAGTAATGGGAACGAACTTCTGGGCGCCCATGTGGTTTATTCGGATGACAACGGAAAATCCTGGCATATAGGCGCCACAGACAGCGAAGGGGTGGGAACAGTAAATCCTAATGAACTGACCGTGGCTGAAACAGAAAGCGGTACCCTGTATTTTAATGCCCGAAGCCAGAACAATGATCCGGATCCTGTTTCAAACCGTGCCATCACCTACAGCGGGGACGGAGGAATCACCTTCGCCAGGAAATTCCTTCATGAACCGCAAC
>JAGTVG010000060.1 GCA_018224645.1 Cyclobacteriaceae bacterium | reverse complement strand
ATTGGAAAATCATTTATATGACGATATTCAAAAACTAATAGATGAAGGTAAAAATGAAGAAGAGGCATTTGAAATAGCAAAAAATAATCTGGGAGATATCAGCTTGTTGTCTTCTCAAAGCTATGAAAGTAAAAGGAAGCATTCATCAGCCATAAAGAACATCTTTTGGGATCTACCCATCCTTGCAAACCAGATTAAATTAAGTATAAGGAGATTAAGCAGAAATAAAGCATTTGGTTTAATAAACCTCGGTGGTTTAACTGTAGCTTTAACAGTTTGTTTTTTTATATCTCTTTATATAAGCGATGAATTGATCTATGATAAATACAATATCAATTATGAAAAAATCTATCGTATAGAGAATATAATCACCCTTGAAACAGGAGACATTCGTCATGAAGCACAAGTACCAATCACCTGGGGTCCTTCATTAGAGGAAGAATATTCTGATGTTAAAGATGCGGCTAGATTAATGGTTAGCAGAGGTGATATTTTGATTAGGATCGGTGATGAGACTTTTATTGAAGATAGTTATTGTTATGCTGATGATGCCCTTTTTGATATATTTTCATATCAATTCATAGCAGGGGATAATGAAAAACCTTTAGGAAGACCTAACACGGCCGTGGTTACCGAAGATTTTGCAAAAAAACATTTTGGTGATGAGAATCCCGTTGGTAAAATCATTGAAACAGATGTTTCATGGTATGGGAGCATTCAATATGAAATTACTGCTTTGGTAGAAAATTTACCTTCTAATTCTCATTTTGACAAAGGGCTTTACCTTTCATTTTATACTTTAGCCGATGAATTATTTGTTGATATAAATCAGGATTGGGGGATCCACTACTATTATACATACTTGTTGATTAACAATCAGAATGATGCTGCTGAGCTGGAAAATAAATTATCATCATTCATTAACCGCCATTACCGGAAAGAAATTGGAGAAGATTATAAACCCATTCTAATCCCTTTATCGGAAATATATTTTCATTCTGATGTTGAACATCCAATTGGTCCGGTCAGTAGCTATAACCGGGTTCTCTTTTTAGCCTCCATAGCCTTGTTGATCCTTGGAATAGCCGTCTTTAACTATGTAAATCTTTCTACTGCTCAATCCATTGATAAATCCAAAGAGATAGGAATTAGAAAAGTAATGGGTGCTTCACGCCCCTCTATATTCAAACAGATCCTATCTGAATCAACAGTACTTGCTTTTTGTGCTTCTTTAATTGCAATAATTTTAGTTATCTTACTGCTACCCAATTTTAACCAGATTGCAGTAAAAGATATTAACGTTAACATTGGTTTAATAGTTAATAAGACAGGCTGGATGCTTTTAGCGACCGTAATTCTGGGAATCCTGGCCGGATTGTATCCAGCTATTCTACTTTCCTCATTCAAACCAACTTCATTATTTAGAAGTTTAAGTACTTCAGGAAGAAAAGCAGTAAACCTCAGGTCGGCCTTGGTAGGTATTCAATTTGCTATATCAAGTTTCCTAATAATTGGAACGATCGTGGTTAATCATCAAATCAACTTCATACAAAATAGAGATCTAGGTTTTGATAAAGAATCAATTATTTCTGTGAATATGGGTTCACGAGAAATAATCAACAAGTATGATGTATTGAAGAATAAAATACAGTCCCAGGATGGCGTACTGGCTTCCTCTGCAACACCAGGGCTTCCGGGAAGCAGGTTTTTTTATGCAGGATATCGCTTCGATAATCTTGGGAGTTCTGACAATGTTTTTGAAATGGCGAGGCATCATGTAGATCATAACTTTTTTGAAACAATGGATATAACTATACTTGCAGGTGAAATTCCCGAAAATAATTTCAATTCAGACTCATCGGGTATGGTCGTCATTAACAGAGCAGCAATGAATGAGTTGGGAATCACAGATCCTTACAAGGTCATCGGTCATCGGGTAACATATGAGAGGCCTAATGGAGACCTGATGGAGACAACGGTTGTAGCAGTAAGTGAAAATTTCAATTGGAGTAGTTTACATCATAAAATTGAGCCTATAGTAATGGATTACTGGAACGAAGGCTTTACTACGCTAAATATTCGTCTGGATGAAGTTAATCAATCAGTTATAGCAAATATCGAAAAGGCTTTTAAATCAACTTTCCCGGGTAATTCATTTGAGTTTATCTTCCTGGATGATCGAATTAATGCATTATATGATAAAGAGATAAGATTCGGCAAGATATTTTCAATATTCTCACTTGTGGCGCTTATAATTTCCGGAGTTGGTTTACTGGGAGTAAGTGCTTTTTTCATGGAAAGAAAAACCCGAGAAATTGCCGTCAGAAAAGTTTTAGGGGCAAATATGTGGCAAATAGCCTCCATGTTTTCTTTTAATATGATCAAATTGGCAGGCATAGCCTTTATTATTGCGTCGCCTTTTGCTTATTATTTATTTGAAAACTGGCTCGAGGATTTTGCTTATAGAATAAATATTGGTCCTTCTGTTTTTCTTTTTACTTCGCTCGTTTTGTTACTTACTATTCTCTTATCAGTGGGTTGGCAGGCGTTAAAAGCAGGCATGATGAACCCAGTTAAAAATTTACGATCCGAATGATCTCTCGATAAAGGTAAGTATCATTTTTTGGAAAGAAGAACAGATGACATCTTTCCAAAAGATGTCATCTGCTCTTTTAAAAATCCCTAAAACCTGATCCCAAGACCTGCATTCCAGGTGGTACCGAAACCATAGTACCCGAAATTCACCTCTTTGAGGGTTTCCCCTGATTCAGGATGATTATTGCTTTCAGACTCGGCAATATATTTCGTATTGGATACATTGTTGACATTTACCCGGGCTGTCATATCCAGGCTGCCAAGTTTGAAATTATAAAATGCGCCTAGATCGATCAGGCTATAGCTGGGAAGTTCAAGGGCACCCAGGTTATCCTCCACTGCAAAACCCGTATCAACCGGGCTGAAGGAAGCATATAATTGGTCGGCATAATAATAGCTGCCGTAGATCCGTAAACCACGCAGCAGGGTATAGGTCAATCCCAACCGTGCCGTTGTCTGGGCGGCATCACCAACCTTGACATTGTTTAAATATAAGGTATAAGAGCCGATATTATTTTGATCATCATCGAAAACAGCCGTGGTGATATCATCGGAATATACCCAGTTGCCCAGGGATACCATGGCATCAAGACGCATGCCTTTGAAAATCTCACCGAAAACCTCGATCTCAATCCCCTGGTGCTTCTGGCCAATCCCGGAAAGGTTGGCTGTTCCTTCTTCACCACTGGTAAGATCCACACCTTCCTGGCGAAAACGGTCGGTCCAGGTGGTCTGATAAAGGTTCAGGTTTGCATTCAGGTAGCGGGAACGGAATCCATATCCCAGCTCGAGTCCGAATACCTTCTCATTCTTATAATCAGGATTAACTTTATTGACAAAATTCAGGAAAACAGCATCAAAAAGAGGCTGACGGCCATAATATCCGGTATTGAAATATACATTATGTTTGCTGTTTATGTTATAATTCACCCCGGCCTTGATATTTCCTCCCAATTGACTCTCCGTTGAAGACTCCATTCGTTCATCAAGACCTGCCGCTTCGCTCAATTCATCGGAATAATAGTAGTTAAAATAATCGACCCTTTTATAGGATTGATTTGATCCTGAAAGCGTCAGGTGTGCCGATAATTTATCTGCAACATACTCCAGCTGGGCAAATAAACCGAGCCAGCCTACAATTCCATCATTGAAATAATCGATCTGCTGGTCATTCGTCATCTCAACGATGGCAGTGGCCGGTTTTTCCTGGTTGAAAAAGGTTCCTGCCATATTGATATCATCGTTTTCAAAATAGGCTGCTGATCCAAGCAGATCCGTTACCCTTCGATAATGAATCCCTTTATAGTATCTTCCGTCAAAACCGGCGATCAGGTTAAACTTGCTGGAAAGTTCATGTTCGAGGGTGGAAAGGATCCCATACCAGTTATGTGAATTCATGGATGCGCGGTAAATAAATCCATAGTTGGCATCCGATACATATTTATCATCAAAAAATCCTCTCCTGTTATCGATCGAGTCCGGATTATGCTCAAACCAGGTTTGTTTGTCCGCCCCGAAATCCGGCACGGATTGTCCCTGGTTCCATTTTGCAATATCATCAAATCTTACCTGACCCTGGTAGTTATCACCGTAACGGTCATCATAAAATCTGGTACTATTCTCGAAACTGCCGTTGATCCTCCCTCTTGGGCCCGTTCCTCCTCCCCGTCCAAACGACACATAGGCCGTGGTATTCAGATTGGTTTTTTCCGATACCGTCCAGTAATGGTTCAGGAAGAATTTCGGTTTATGATAAAAATTCCTCCTCCAGTTAAATTCCTCGCCGTCAAGTTCACCCCACATGCTGTTGTACCGGATCCCTCTTGGATGATCTTCAATAACCTGGAAGGAGATGCCGTCAAAAAAACCGATTGTGCGTTGATGATGCCACTGGGGAGCTCCCAGTCCGGTAAAGGAAATGGTATGCTGATTGTTGATCTTTTTTGCCACAGACAGAAAGTATGAATAAGCACTGAACTTGGTCCCATCCACATACCCGTTCCCTCGTGTATGTGTACCCTGAACGGTCATGGCCCAGCCATTTTCTCCCAGGCCCGTGGAAAGCACAAGGCCGTATTTCTGATATCCATCATTTCCAATATCTACATTAAATTTTCCTCCCTTCTGCATTTCGGCTGCATTGGTGATGATATTGACCGTACCACCAACCGATGATATGGCCAGTTTTGAAGCACTCAGCCCCCGCTGCACCTGAATGGATGAGGTTACATCACTTAACCCGGCCCAGTTCGACCAGTACACCCAGCCGTTTTCCATGTCATTCACCGGAACGCCATTGATCATAACTGCGGTATTACTCTGGTCAAAACCACGGATGTTAATCCGGGAATCCCCGAATCCGCCACCTTCCTTTGTTACGTAAACCGAAGGCGTAGTTTTCATAATCTCAGGGAATTCCTGATTGCCGATCCGTTCCGCCAGCGCCTGCCCACGGATGGTCGAAACTGCGACCGGGGTCTGCCTGTCAATGGCCAGGGATGCGATCACTTCGACTTCCTTTAAACCCACGGCACCTAAATTCATCATAACCGTTCCGATGTTCAATGTCTGGCCGGCAACATTGATCCGCTGAGTGACTGTCTCATAGCCAACATAGGATAAAACCAGGGTCTGCCCACCCGCCGGGGTATTGGATATTGTAAAAAGCCCTTCAAGGTCAGAGATAGAACCGATGGTTGTTCCATCAATCATCGCATTTACGCCAGGCAATGGTTCACCTGAATCTCCATCAAGAACTCTGCCGGTAACGGTACCCTGCGCAATGATTGTTCCCGATACCAGAATTCCAGAAATTAATAGTAACAATTTTTTCATAAGGTATACAGTTAATGATTTTATGATTAAGCTCCAAAAATCGAATTTGATTATCAAATAAATTAAAATTCAATGTTAAGAAAATAAGATATTTTTTCTCAATTCAACGCTGTGCAATACCAGTAACATTCTAAATCAGAAAATGTTAAAATATTCCCCCGGGGAATATAATTTAAAAAAAGGGGCAGAAATACAAAATTTAATTTTATGGGCTGTTTCTTTTGACGGCCACAGAAAAATTAAATTTTGCAGGCGATTTTAGTTATTATTATTCTTTTTTCAAAGAGAAACTATAGATTATTACCTTTGATCCGGATCAAAAAGGGCTGCCGCAGGGGAAAATTTATACTGCCCCAAATACTGCATTAAGTGATTGAAATCAGGCATAATAATCCCGGCCAATAAACTAACCGAAACCTGGGTTGGAAAATTGGATAAGACTGCATTTTCAGGTTATGATGGTGCTTTTACCGTAACCACTTGGTTTGAAAGGGATTATTCAATTATATTTGGCTCCTGATCAAAATATATGGGAAAATGAGGAGGGAGCTGATAACAATTTTTTTAATATTGCTGTCTGTTCACAGCATTCAAGCACAGTCAGATCTTGACTATTATCTGCCGGACAGGACCGAACTGAACCCGGACATTCCAGCGCCGGCTGATGTACTTGGATACCCGGTGGGTGAAAAACACGTCAGTCATGATGATCTCGTGAAATACCTGACTTTACTTGCCGATGTTTCAGATCGTATCGAACTGGAAACTTATGGGTATACACATGAAGGGCGGCCCCTCCTTTTATTGACTGTTTCTTCTCCCGGGAACCTGAAGGATATTGAAAATATCAGGAAAAGACATGTACAATTCTCTGATCCCGATGATCCGGGGCAACCAGACCCTTCAGAAGAACCGGTGGTGATCTGGATGGGCTACAGTGTTCATGGAAATGAAGCCAGCGGGTCCAATGCATCCCTGCTCGTTGCCTGGTACCTTGCTGCCAATATATCCAGTGAAATGAATGATGTACTGGAAAAAACTGTTGTGCTGATAGATCCCTGTATCAATCCTGATGGATTCAGCCGTTTTGCACAATGGGTGAATCAGTTCAGGTCAAAAGTGACCATTACGGATCCAAACAGTCTGGAACTTAATGAGCCATGGCCTGGCGGGAGGACCAATCATTACTGGATGGACCTCAACCGGGACTGGCTCCTGTTGCAGCAACCCGAATCAAAAGCAAGACTGGCCAAGTACTTTCAGTGGTTGCCGAATATTCTGACCGATCACCATGAAATGGACAGTAACGGGACCTTTTTCTTCCAACCCGGCATTCCTTCGAGGAATAATCCCTCGACCCCGGAATCCAACATCCGGCTTACCGAAAAAATTGCCGCATATCATGCAAAGGCGCTCGACAGGATTGGTTCCCTCTACTATGCCAGGGAATCCTTTGATGATTTTTATTATGGTAAGGGATCTACCTATCCTGATATCAATGGGAGCATCGGCATATTGTTTGAACAGGCCTCCTCCAGAGGGTATTCCCGTTCAACTAACTTCGGGAACTTGACCTTCCCGTTTACGATCCGGAACCAGTTTGCCACATCCCTGTCCACCCTCCGGGCTGGATTCGAGTTACGTGAAGAACTCCTGAAGCATCAACAGGATTTTTATACGGAAGCCATCAAAGAATCCCGCGAAGATCAGGTCAAAGGCTACATCTTTGACCCCCAGGGAGACCAGATGAAGATGCATCATTTTGAAAAGGTCCTGGATCAGCATCAGATAAAACTTTACAGGTTTTCCGGAAATAAGGAAATCGCCGGACATATGTATAACGGGGAAAGCTCCCTCCTGATCCCCACTAACCAACGGCAATATAAACTGATTCGGAACCTGTTCGAGAATACGCTTGAATATAAGGATAGCCTGTTTTATGATGTCTCTGCATGGACTTTGCCGCCTGCTTTTGACCTTCATTACGATATCCTGAACGAAAGAGAATTAAAAAGCCTGAAATTAACGGCATATACACCCCCGGAAAAAATTCCTGCAGGCAGGTTAACGGGTGAAAGTTCCTATGGATATCTGCTTCGCTGGAACCAGTACAATTCCCCCATGGCCTTGTACAGGTTGCAGGAAAAAGGGATCCGGATCCTTGTGGCCGAAAGACCATTTACCACTGCCGAAGGTGAAACTTATCAGGCAGGCACCCTTTTTATTCCGGTTAAGACTCAGGGTATGCAGGAAAACACATTACGGCATAACCTGGCGGAAGTTGCAGATCAGACAGGCATGGATATTTACCCTGTGTCCTCAGGTTATACCCTTGATGGGATCAACCTTGGGAGTCCCAATATAACACCGCTCACAAAACCAGTTATGCTTCTGCTGGTAGGTGAAGGTATATCATCCTATGAGGCCGGCGAGGTCTGGCATTTATTTGATGCCCGTTTCAGGATTCCGGTTTCCCTTGTCTCTGTCAATAAGTTCAATACCCTTGATTTGAATGATTATAACAAAATCATCATGGTGAATGGAAATTATCGTATGATATCGGATCAAAAAAAGGATGAATTGAAAAAATGGCTTGAGAAGGGGGGTCATATTATCGCTTACAAAGGAGGTGCAAAATGGCTTGCCACCCAGAAAATGGCATTTATAGAATTCCGCCAGACGGCACAGGATACCCTTGAACAAAAAAGGTATGCAGATCTGGAGAGGAACACGGGAGCCCAGGCAATAGGCGGGTCCATCTTCAGGACGAGGATTGATCTGTCCCATCCTTTATGTTATGGCTATCCTGATGACGAGCTCTGCATTTTTAAAAATGAAAAATATTTTTTTGAAAGATCGAAAAACCCATATAATATCCCTGTCCTGTTTGATAATGAACCCCTCGTCAGTGGATACGTTTCAGCCAAAAATTATGAGAATATTAAAAATTCATCGGCAGTGACGATTAGTGCCATCGGGCTTGGCCGGACGATATGTTTTAGCGACAATCCCTTATTCCGGAATTACTGGTTCGGCACAAACCGGTTGTTCTTAAACGCGGTTTTCCTGGGAGAGCTGATCCGCGGGGATTCAGCCCGGTAAAATCCTGACCTCGAATATATGCGGCGAGACGGCAAAGTATTCCTGTATCCGTTCAAGATCCGACTCCCTGACGCTGATCACTACGGAGGCATCCGATTCGTAGGATTGACCAATGATCGGCAGATTATTCTGATCGATCAAGCGCATGATATCATTCATTCCGGCATACCTGAAATGAATACGGACTTTTTTATATAAAAACTTTTCCACCGGTTCGACTTTTTCAAGTACATCGTCCGTCGCTTTTTTATAAGCATTGATCAAGCCGCTCTTCCCCAGCCTGGTGCCACCAAAATACCGCACCACCACAACCATGATATCACTTAACCCCCTGGATCTGATCTGGTTTAAAATAGGATCCCCTGCAGTATGCCTTGGTTCCCCCGCATCATGGGTGCGGTAAATCTGTCCATCCCTTCCCAGAACCCATGCGTAACAATGATGCCTGGCATCATAATATTCCTTTTTCAGCCGGTCAACCAGATCCAACGCTTCCCGCTCCTGGTTCACGGGAAAGGCAAAAGAAAGGAATTTACTTCCTTTTTCCTTATAAATGCCTGTTGCGCTTTGCCGGATGGTCAGATACCCGTCATTCATTTTATTTATTGAGATATTCCATCGCCTCTGCCTGCACGGGCACATAGGGATTCGATTTCAGGGCTTTTTTATATAAATCTTCTGCAAGATCCATATCATTATTTTTATCCGCCACCCTTGCCTGGGTTGCATAGATCATGCTTAAATAATGAAAATCAGGTTTACGCAATGCTTCATGCAGTTCCAAAGACCGGTCAAGCAGCCTGCTTGCCTCCACAAGCTGCCCCTTTTTCTCCCGGATAATCGCCTTAAATAAGGTGCCACTTAGCTGGAAGACCAGTCTTTCATTCCGTATTAAGCGGCTGCACAATTTATCTGCCTGGTCAAGTTCATTCATGGCCACAAGTACCTCGGTCAGCAGACTGATGAATCTCATGTTTCGCGGGAAATTTTCGGTCAGTTTAACGGCATATGGGTAGGCCTGGACCGGACTATTTTCATATCGAAGATATAAGTGATAGAGGTAAATGATGGCTTCATTTCTGGCGAACACACCCTGGGCTTCACACATTTTTAGTTGCTTCAGGCCCAAGGTTTTATCTCCCCGCTCAAACAGCCACATGAATGATTTATAGAAGGGTTTTAACTCAGGATATTTTTCCCTGTAATAATTATATAAACCCGTAGAGAAATAAAAATCCGGAATTCTTCCCATTTCTTCCTTTCCGATCTTCAGATATTTATATGCCTTTTTCGCCACGTTCACCACCCTGAGCCCAGCTCCTTCCTCAGCATAGAGTTCAGTCAGCAGACCATATCCTGCCAAGGAATAAAATGCACCCTCCCCATAGAGCTCTTCCTGTTCAAGGAAAGGCTGGGAAAGATCGATCGCTTCATTTAAATATTTTTCATACTGCTGGTATATTTCCGAACCGGGGATCAGGGGGCTGTCCCTCCAGTAGATAAGGACGGCATTGATCACTGAATTTGCCGGATGTACACCCAGTCCATGCTGGTTTTTCATGCGCTCAATGGCTTTTCCAAATTCAAAATTATAAATGTAATCGAGTGTGATTTTTATGGCCTTAACCGCTTCCGGGTTTTGCTGAAGCGGGATCTGAGCTGATACATCAAGAACAAACAGAAGGAATAAAACTGGAAAAATTTTAAGGGAATAGGATATCATGATAAAATATAAATAAAAAATTCTTCCTTTAAAACCTGGCAAATAGAACAAACATTCTTAAAGATTCCCTGTACTTCCCGGCTCGTCCGGAAATTTTGAATTATTCTGGTGAAGGTAATGGATAATATGGAATTTTAATTGTCCATTTTCACTGATCCGTTACAAATGATCATGAATTTTACGGTTTCTGTTGAAAATCATGTTTTTTGTTTTTAATATAAACAGGAAACCATCAGGTGATCCCTAATTTTACTGATGTAAATTGAAAATATAATTTACTGTTTTCGTTGGATACCATACTTTCAAAAAAATATATTTTTCAGGCTGAGGAAAACCAGCACAACCCTCCATTGACGGACCCGGTATTTATTTTTAATGAGATTCAGTACCTTTCTCTCTGGCCGGAAAAAATAATTTCATGCTATCTCCGGAACAGACATTCCGGTAGCATCACCGGTTTTTGCCATTTTCAATGTGAAAACAAAACTGCCTGGAGCCTCTATCAGGCTCCTTTTGCATCAGTCTACCTCAAGGAAGACATCGGGTTCGGAATTATCGGCAGTTTCGTCAGTTCCATGATTGACTTTCTCGGAGAACGGGGGATCTCAAAAATATGCCTTAAACATTATCCTGATTTTTATTCGGTTTCTCCTCCTGATAAATTGATCACCGCTCTTCTTTTTGCAGGTTTTCAGATCAAACAAACGGACATCAATCATGCCCTGATTATTTCAGAACAACCTTTCGAGGTTTCTGTTCATGCCATGCAGAGAAGACGCATCCTGAAATGTGCCAGCCGGGGATATTTATTCCAGCACCACGAAAACAATGAGCTGGAATTTCTGTTTAAGAAGATACAGGAATTAAGAATGCAGAAGAACATCCCGGTAAAAATTACCTTGGAGAGATTAAAAGTGCTTGTTGACCGGTTCCCGGATCAATATCATTTATTTTCAGTGCAGGATAACGGGAGGATCATTGCCATTACGTTAATGGTCAGTGTAAATTCCACCACTTTATATAATTTTCTGCCTGCCAGCGATGAAAAATACAGTACTTCAAGTCCGATGGTCTATCTCATCAAAAATCTATATGAATATGCCCTTTCACATCATTACAGATATATAGACCTGGGGGTGTCGTCGATCAAAAATCAACCCCAATCCGGTCTGATCAATTTTAAAGAGAACCTTGGAGGGGTTCCAGGGATAAAGTTCCTGCTTGAAAAAACCATCGAAAGTAAAAATGTTTGATTTTCTGAAAAAATCAACCTGGTCATTCGTATCGGTGATTGTTCGTTCCTTAAGCATCCTGTTGATCAATAAAATATTTGCCATTCAATTTGGGACATCGGGAATTACCCTGCTCGCACATTTTCAGAACCTGATCGGCATCATTACCCAGGTCCCGAATGATGGTGTAAACCGGGGAATAATCAAATACTGGTCGGGCAAAGAATTGACAAAGGAAGATAAACACCGGTTGTTCATGGCGGGTTTAATTTTCAACCTGATCCTTTTTTTTGCTTCCGCCGTAATTATCCTCTTTTTCCAGGAATACTTCTTCCGTGATTTTGACATCACCCTGAGTAATCCTTTCTTTCTGCTTCTGTTTTTTTCAGGGTTATTGCTGTTTCTGATCCATCTTTACCTGCTTTCCGTAATCCTTTCGTTTCAGAGGATTAAAGCCTATTCGATCATCAACATGATCACGGCCATGATCCTGCTGGGGGTCATTTTCATTTTTTCGGAAACCAGCCCGCTGCTTCATACGCTTCTGGCATATGTCTTTTCACAGGCTTTGGGTCTGATATTTTCACTGGTTTACGTATTCAGAAAAAAATACCTGAAGATCAGAAAAGCCTCCCTTCCGCCCGATGGATTTGCCAGACTCGGAGATTTTGTCCTCATGGCATTCAGCGTGGTCATATTCGGGAAACTGACAGATTTTATCGTCAGGGACTATGCAATCCAGCATTTT
>JAGTVG010000059.1 GCA_018224645.1 Cyclobacteriaceae bacterium | reverse complement strand
GGAATCCACCTTTATGAAATATTATGATCAGCTTAACCAGTAATTCATGCGTGGAAATTAAATAAGCAACCAGGACTCATGCGCTCACCCGTCGTGATGGCATGAGTCTAACCTGCCAATCCGTAACATAATCAACTGTTCCGCTGTATTTTTTCCTCCTGGCCGGAAACCAGGCATTTTTTAATATCGATCCTGCCTTCCGCGACTTGGATAAAAGGTCTGCCATCTTCCAATCCGGTAAGGCCATAACCTGTCTCCGTAGAAATAAAACCCCTGAAATTGTTGCCGATCCTGGAATCGATATACAGGGTTTGCTCCACCCTGTCATATCTGATCCCCGTCAATCCCTGGATCATTCCGTAGGAAGCCATGGCCCGGGCGTACCAGTGACCGCATTCATATTCATTAAAGGGATTCCTGACTTTACCATCATATCTTTTTCTCAGGATTCTCACGATTTCCAGCCCTTTCTCCACCTCACCGGTCAGCATCAGATGGGAAGCTACCTGATATTCGATCCCGGTCCATACTTCGTTACTGTAAACGAAGGGCAGGGAAAGTTTCCCGCCTTTCGGCCAGGAACATAACAACAGGCCCCCTTCATGACCATAGGCATATGAAGGCCTTTGCGGGTTGACATGATCTGAAAGGTCTTTTTTCAGGTTATGCTGATAAACGGCCACAAGATGACTCCGGACCTTATCCACATCGATAAAATCATCGAGCCCGCACATCCTGCCAATCCAGACACCCAGAATCCCATCCGAAAGACAACCTTTTCCATACTGGTATTTTGGCCCTTCCTTTTTCAGCAACTCCATCGCTTCTTCCGAATAATTTACATTCCATGATTCCTGGGCCTGCTTCAGCGGGCTGGGGGTTTTTAAACCTTCCCAGATGATTTTCTGGTAAAAATATTCCCCATCATATAATTCCTGCTCGAGATATTCCTTCCCGCTGGCCAATAATTGCCCATACCTTGAAACATCCTCGTTCAGGGCTTGACCCATCCCGGTCATGGCATACAGGGCTCCCAGGTAAAAACTTGTACACATGCCATCAGGACCCCAGAATTCAATATCATAGGTGTTGTGGTGAGGCTCCTCAACGATTCCTTTTCCTGCCGGATCCCAGGACCGGATGCAAAAATCCATGCTTTTTTTAACCTTCGGCCATAATTTCCCGAGCCATTCATTATCTCCCGAAATTTTCCAATCCCGGTGGATCTTCATGATCCCCCCCAACTGCCCGTCAGCAGCAGCATGAAAGCCATGTTCATTTTTCCTGATGGGCAGTGTGGCACGAAAAGTCTGATGCCCTTCTTCATTCTGATTGTCTATGAATTCGGTTTCCCGCAATGATCTTTCGAGGGCAGGGAACAGGTGGGGGATCGCCTGGGCATAATTCCATACATGCGTACAGGATCCATGACAGCATCCGCCCAGATCATGACAACCTTCCCAGGCCCATAATTTTCCGTCCTTTTGACGCAACACAGTGGGAGATTTCAGAATGGTAAGGTTGGCAGCCACCGCCTCGATTACTTCCGGGGGCAATGTCTGGTCATAAAAAGCCTGGCTGAAAATTTTGGTCCTCTTTCTCAATGGATCGTATTGTTCCCTCCAAAAAGCTGCAACACCGGAAACATCATCGAAACGTGAGGAATACCAGGGTTCATAAAAGAGGGAAGTGTAGGAATCCGGACAGCAGCCATCCTCCCCATCACAGTCTTTCATGAATTCTTCCACATTTTTGTCATCCGGACCCGACCCTCGCCGGATACTGGAATGCGGTACATACCAGGCAAAAAGGACGGGAATGGTTTTTTCCTCCTCAGGATCAAGTTCAAAAGGCACATACAGGGAAGCCCCGGGCGTATTTTCTTTAACCTCATCATTCGGGATGTTTCCTTCCTCAATGTCTTTCCACATAATGGACCGGGCATCGAACCAGCCGCCCCGGAACAGGCTGCCATCGACAACCACCCTGGGATCTGTCGAATAAATGGCAAAATCACCAATGTAATGGGGTTTTTGGGGTAAACAGGACTGAGAAAGAATGAAGCCCCCATCCATCAGCTGAATGGAACCCCCTTCTGTAAATTGGCCACCAAATTCACTGGGGACCTTGATGTTCATTAAATTATTTGCATGGTAGGAAAACACAGCTTCAATGCGTTTCCCTGAATTGTTTTTCAGGGTATATTCAAGAGCGCCAACCGGCAGACTGGAATTATCAGCATCACCGGGAATGAAAGGACTCCAACCGTTGATGCTTATGCCGAGCGGAATATCCTTGTCAGTCAATTCTACCTCGCCGAATGGGAACCTGGCCTGAAAGGTTGCCTGTTGAAAGCGGGGAAATCCATAGGAGGTCTCAGCAGCACCATTTCCTGTATTGGGTCTGCCAAAAATCTTATAGGGAGGGATAGGCCCTTCCAGCACTTTGGCCCCATTTGGCAGCCCCTTTATGGAAATTGCGCCAAACATGAATGGTTCATTGAAAATATCAGGCGTATTGCGAACCGATACATGGGATATACATCCCGATCCTTCAAGGCAGACCATGCCAGCCCCCATTCCCCCGATGGGAAATGCAACCCTTTCAAGAAGTGGCCCTGAATATGGACCGTTGAACGATCTCCCAGGCCTCTCCTGGTCAGCGTCACCGTTTCCCTCTTCTTTCCCGGATGATGGTTCAGTCGCGGCCTGGCATCCGAAGGTTAAGGATGCACCTGTAACCGAAGCAATCGCACCGGTCTTAACAAAATCGCGTCGGTTCATTTTTCCCATGATATTGTTTGTTGATTGTGGACCAAATTAAAAGTTCCTGCATCTGAAAAATAAATCTGACATGTATTTAACAGGGATTGATCACCTGGAATTATCAGTTCTTGAAAATCCTTCGATCTGAATGCAAAAAGTTTTCATTCTAAACGTAAAACATCCGGCTATATTTTCAAAATAACATCCTGTTTATTTTTCGCTCATAAAAGGATACCGGTAATCTTTGGGAGGCAAAAAATTCTCCTTGATCGTCCGGGGGGATACCCAACGAAGCAGGTTGATCATCGATCCCGCTTTATCATTGGTTCCTGAAGCCCTGGTTCCGCCAAAAGGCTGCTGCCCTACCACAGCCCCAGTCGGTTTGTCATTGATATAAAAATTCACGGCCGAATTGCGGAGCATCCGTGTTGCCAGGTCGATCGCATACCGGTCTTTGGCAAAGATGGCCCCGGTAAGTGAATAAGGTGAAGTCTGATCTACCAGTTCCAGGGTCTCCTCGAATCGATTCGCCTGATAGACATAAATCGTTAATACCGGCCCGAAAATCTCTTCGACCATGGTCACATACTGCGGATCTTCCGACAGCAACACCGTGGGTTCAATAAAAAATCCTTTTGACTTGTCATACTTCCCTCCGGCAATAATTTTAACCGTGTTGCTGTTTCGTGCATTTTCAATATATTCAACGATATCATCAAAGGATTTTTCATCAATGACCGCATTCATGAAATTCGAGAAATCTTCAACATCCCCCATCTTCAGATCAGCCAGGTCAGCCTGCATGAAAGCATTGATCTGCTCCCATATCGTATCCGGAATGTATGCCCTGGAGGCCGCCGAACATTTCTGGCCCTGGTATTCAAAAGCACCACGGATCAGGGCAGTGGAAATTTCCTTTGGATCAGCAGATTCATGGACCATCACAAAATCCTTACCGCCCGTTTCACCCACGATCCTTGGATAGGTCTTGTATTTGGCGATGTTACTTCCTATGGTTTTCCAGATACGCTGAAATGTGGTGGTCCCTCCTGTGAAGTGAATCCCGCCAAAATCAGGATGACTGAATATAATATCACCTGCCGTTGGCCCATCGACAAGGATCAGATTGATAACTCCTGCAGGCAATCCGGCCTCATTAAAGATCTCCATCAGGACATTCGCCGAATAGATGGCAGTCCTCGATGGTTTCCAGACAACTGTATTGCCCATGATGGCTGGAGAAGAAGGTAAATTTCCAGCTATGGATGTAAAATTGAAAGGTGTGAGGGCGAAAATAAAGCCCTCCAGGGGTCTTTGTTCAAGACGGTTCCAGGATTGTGGACCTGAACCCGGCTGCTGCCTGTAAATCTGCTCCATAAATGAAACATTGAACCTTAAAAAATCAATCATTTCACAGGCTGCATCAATTTCGGCCTGGTGTACATTCTTTGATTGACCCAGCATGGTGGCCGCATTCATTTTTGCACGGTAAGGTCCGGCAATCAGGTCGGCTGCTTTCAGAAATATGGCTGCCCGTTGTTCCCATGGAAGATCTTCCCATTTTTCCTTGGCATTCATGGCGGAGGTGATCGCCTGATTGACATGGTCTGCATCTCCTTTATGATAGACTCCTATGATATGCCGGTGATCATGTGGTAGTGGTATGGTAGCGGTTACCCCGCTTCTGACTTCATTCCCTCCGATGAACATCGGAATGTCAATTTTTCTGTTTTTAAGTTCGGCCAGGACCGCCTTTAATTCCTTCCTTTCCGGCGAACCGGGCAGATAGGACTTTACAGGTTCATTTTTAGGAACTGGAACGTTAAAAAATCCCTTTGTCATATTATATCGGATTTATGTTGTTTTCATTTGTTTCCGGGTAAACAAAACTAATAATATCCAGATAAAAAGATATTTTTAATCATTGAATTTCGGAAAAGTGTAGCTATAATATTCCTCTCAACTCCAGCAGATTCCTGATTTCGTATGTAACAGGAAGGTTATGGGTCTCCTGCTCCGGGTTAAAATAAATGACGTCAAGGGATGCGTTAATGGCACCCTGGATATCGGTGACCGGATTGTCGCCGATCATGATACATTCCCCGGTTTTCGCTCCGATCAAAGCAATGGCCTTTTCAAACATTTCCTTGTTTGGCTTTTTATGGCCCACACTTTCGGATGTAATTATATGATCGAAATAATCCCTTAGTTTGCTGTGGACAAGTTTGATGCCCTGGACATCATCAAATCCATTGGTAATCACATGTAACCCGTATTTTGGTCTGAGATAATCAAGCACTTCAAAAGCATTGGGGATCACGTGGCCCTTGACAGGGCACCGGTCCAGGTATGCCTGCCCGATATCCGGAGGCACATGCTCCTCGCCTAATCCGAGG
>JAGTVG010000058.1 GCA_018224645.1 Cyclobacteriaceae bacterium | reverse complement strand
TTACTCGACCACGTTTCCCGATTCGTCGAACTTCACCTCCTTGGTTTCTCCGTCGGCATTAAATTCCACGGAGTACTGGGCAGTTCCGTCCGCCTGGGGAACCTTGCTAATCTTATTAACCGTCCAGCTGGAATATTTTTCATCCTTCAAAGCTGTCTGGACAGTTTCCGGCAGGTCCTCAAATGTTACTTCCTCAGAATTTGCATCCTGGGTCATATCATCCTGGGTTACCTGATACAATGATTCGGACTCTGTTGTAGTTGCACTTACTGAACTTACAGTAAAGACCCCTAATAAAAACACGCCCATTAAAGAAACAAATAATTTTCTCATGATAAATAATTTTAGTTTAACATAGATAAGCCTCCCCTCCCCAAAAGGATACCAATTTTGTCGAATTCATATAAATGCCTGATTAACAATAGAATACATAAAACAGGATAATGCTTATCAGGCTTCTTTCTGTAGATTTAATTCTACAAAACGGGAAAGTAGGGTCCCGAACAGGGGATGCCATAGCCACATCCAATCCGTTTTGCCCTGCCCGCATGATCCTGACCGCATTCCGATGTCTCCGTCAGTGGGTGGTCAATGGTCTGAAAAGGAATATTTCTCAGGCTAAATTCAAAAAATAATAAGAAATTCATCATTTTTTGTTTACTGATAAAATTATTCTATATTACTTTCAATTAAAGATTTTTCGAGATTATGACCGGTACAAAAACTACCCTTGAATATGAGATAAATGCTTCCAAAAAGATGCTTTATCCTTACCTGTCATCTGCAAGTGGTTTGGCTCAATGGTATGCCGATGATGTCTGGATCGATGAAGATAAGATTTTTCATTTTGTCTGGGATGGTGAAGAACATAAAGCGAAACTGGTAGCACATCGTACCAATCATTCCGTTAAGTTTGAATTTTTTGACGACATTATTGCTGAAAATGAACCTGCCTTTATAGAAATGCGGATCGAGGAAAATGAACTTACACAGAGTTTTTATATCAGGATCACTGATTTCTCCGACATGGAAGATGCTGATGAGGTTCGGGAATTATGGGATAATTTAATTCATGATTTGAAGGAAATTGTAGGTGGATAAAGTAATTTTGCATGGAAATGCTGTATCCGGTAAGGTGGGGAAAATTATGAAAAAGCTCGATAAGCTAATATTCAAATCATTCATTGGTCCTTTTTTTCTAACCTTCTGTGTGGTGGTTTTTATTTTCCTGCTTCAATTTCTGCTTCGCCACTTTGATGATATCGTCGGGAAAGGACTCAGCTGGGATGTATATGCAAGACTGCTGGCCTATTTCAGCATCAATATGACGCCTGTATCATTTCCCCTGGCCGTACTGCTTTCGTCGCTGATGACCTATGGAAACCTGGGAGAACATTCTGAAATCACGGCCTTGAAAGGGGCAGGAATATCCCTCACCCGCACACTGATCCCCATGTTCGTGTTTTCAATTGTCCTTACTTTCCTTGCTTATCTTTCAAATAATTATTTTGTTCCGAAAGCTAACCTGAAAGCCTACAGCCTTCTTTACGATATCCGGCAGAAAGCCCCGGCCCTGAATATCAAGGAGGGTGTTTTTTACAAAGAGATTCCGGGTTACCAGATCAAGGTGAATAAGAAGTTCAGGGATGGAAAAAGCCTGAAGGACGTGATCATCTATAACCATACGAAAAATTCGGGGAATACCGAAGTGACCATTGCTGATTCAGGCCGGATGTATACCATTCTGAATGACCGTTATCTCGTGATGGAATTATATAACGGGAATTATTATTCCGAACAGAAGGGAGAATTAAAACAGAGCCGCCCCAAATTCAACAGGGATAATCCGGAACCTTTCACCAGGAATGAGTTCAAACATTCCAAATTTGTTTTCAGCATGGCAGCCTTTGATCTTAAAAGGACCAAGGAAGAATTATTTGCCGGTCACCGGTACATGAAGAATACCCGGGAATTACTCGATGATGTGGATTCCATGCAGGCAGACATCAAGTATGCTAAATATGAGGTTTTTAATAACCTGATGTTGAAATTTGATTACCATCTCGGGAATTTGGAAATTCCGCCCGAGCTGGAACCCCGCAGTTATGGAAGGGATGCAAGCGCTGATTCATTGAAAAAAAATATTTCCAGGGTAAAAAATTCAGGTCTTGATAATACGATCAGTTTTTCCAGCGCGTCCGGTGGAATGGATTCCATCCAGCATATGATCAGCCAAAAAGATACAGCAAACTTAAATAGCGGCACGCTGACAAAATCTGAAGTGATTACCCAGAGGATCAGGGCAAGTATTCCCAGGGACAGCCTGATGGCTGGAACCGGGCAGAATATACCTCAAATAATGAATACGAATAAAGTTTCAATCAGTGAGATAGGGGCTGACAGCCTATTGCATGGGAAATTTGACGAAAAACGTACTCTGACAACAGCGGTTACCAATGCCAGGTTCGTAAAAAACCATATCCTGGTTACAACGAGTAAAGTGAATATAAAGAACGATGAACTGATCAAATCGAAAATCCAGCGGCACAAGATCTTTTCCCAGGCTTTTGCCTGTATGATCATGTTTCTGATCGGAGCCCCGCTGGGTTCCATCATCAAGAAGGGAGGGCTGGGTTTTCCGGTAATCGTTTCCATCGGGTTTTTTATCATATTCTATGTCTTCATGAATATGGGGGAAAAGTGGGCCAATAAGGAATTGGTTACACCATTTGTGGGTGCCTGGCTGGCCAATTTTGCACTTATTCCCTTTGGACTGTTCTTCCTGAGACAGGCCAGGAAGGATGCGAGAATTTTTGAAATGGATTTCTATCATGTTTTATTCGACAAGATCAGCAATAGTCTGAGAGATCTGTTCAAAAATCAAAAGTTTAAAATTTTGTTAAACAGATAAATTCATCTACCTTTGCAAATTGTAAATTTTAAACCAATTAACTAGTCATGTATTTAACAAAGGACAAAAAAGAAGAAATCTTTGAGAATCATGGTCGGTTAAATAAAAAAACTGACACGGGGTCACCAGAATCCCAGATTGCTCTATTTAGCTTTCGTATTAATCACCTCACGCAGCATCTTAAAATGAATAAAAAAGATTATTCCAGCCGGATGGGCCTGCTGAAGTTGGTTGGGAAGAGACGAAGGTTGTTGAATTATTTACACAAGCGGGATATTGAAAGATACAGAGAAATTATCTCCAAGTTGAATTTAAGGAAATAAATAAAATGGAAAGGGGGGTTAAACAACCCCTTTTTTTATCCATATCCAACCGTAATTTAAAATACTTTTGTTATAACAATTTAATTTATGCGTCCAGAAATATTTGAAAAGACCATCATACTGAATGGTGGCAGGCAGATTTCCATACAAACCGGGCTTCTTGCAAGACAGGCCGACGGGTCAGCCCTGATAAGAATGGGCAATACCATGCTCCTGGCCACCGTAGTATCCAACAAGGAATCCAAGGAGGGGGTAGATTTCATGCCATTATCGGTGGATTATCAGGAAAAATTTGCCTCATCAGGAAGGATCCCGGGGGGATTCCTGAAACGGGAAGGCAGGCTTTCCGACCATGAAGTACTTATATCAAGATTTGTTGACCGTGCCCTCAGACCACTTTTCCCTGAGGATTATCATGCCGAAACCCAGGTTAGCATATTATTGATCTCGGCCGATGACAAGGTACTGCCCGATGGACTGGCAGCCCTGGCTGCGTCCTCTGCCCTGGCTGTATCGGACATTCCGTTCGGTGGACCGATCTCAGAAGTCAGGATCATCCGGGTGAATGGTGAATTCATCATCAATCCCAGTAAGGAGCAGGTTTCCGAAGCAGATATCGATCTCCTGGTAGGGGCTACCCTGGATAATATTACCATGGTGGAGGGTGAAATGAAAGAGGTATCTGAAAAGGAAATGGTGGATGCCATTTTACATGCACATGAAGCCATCAAGGAACAATGCAGGGCCCAGCTGGAACTTGGAAAGATGGTGAACAAAACCGAAAAGCGTGAATACAGCCATGAAGAGAATGATGAAGATCTCCGATCGGAAATACATAAACTTTTTTATGATAAATTCTTTCAAATAGCCGGATCGGAAATTGCCGCAAAAGCCGAGCGTAAGGAAAAATTCGATGCAGTGGTTGAAGAATATATTGAAGGTCTTCCTGAAGAACATGAAATCAACCTCGACCTTGTCAAAAAGTATACGCATGAGGTCGAAAAGCAGGCGGTAAGGGATATGATGCTCAAGGAGCAGAAAAGACTGGATGGCAGAAAATTTGATGAAATACGGCCTATCTGGTGCGAAGTTGATTATCTTCCTTCCACCCATGGTTCTGCGTTATTCACCCGGGGAGAAACACAAGCACTTACCACGGTTACGCTGGGTACAAAACTTGATGAGCAGACCATTGACGGCGCTATTCATGCTGGCCACAGCAAATTTTTCCTGCATTATAATTTCCCGGCTTTTTCCACCGGTGAAGTTAAACCGAACAGGGGACCGGGCCGGAGGGAAATCGGGCATGGAAACCTTGCCTTACGGGCATTGAGATCAGTAATTCCCGGTCAGGAAGAAAATCCATATACGATCCGGATCGTTTCCGACATCCTGGAATCGAACGGTTCATCATCGATGGCTACGGTATGCGCAGGCAGTATGGCCCTGATGGATTCCGGTGTAAAGATCAAATCCGCCGTATCCGGTATCGCCATGGGACTGATCAAGGATAATGAATCTGAAAGGTATGCGATCCTTTCCGATATACTGGGAGATGAGGATCATCTGGGTGATATGGATTTTAAAGTGACAGGCACCACGAAGGGGATCACGGCCTGCCAGATGGATATCAAAATCGAAGGATTGTCTTATGAACTGCTTACTGAAGCACTAGAGCAGGCTAAAAAGGGCAGGACCCATATTCTCAATGAAATGAATAAGGCCATTGCCGAACCGAGGGCCGATTACAAACCGACAGCACCAAGATATTCCACGATCATGATCCCGCGTGAAATGATCGGAATGGTGATCGGACCGGGTGGAAAAGTTATCCAGGAGATCCAGAGCACCACCGAGACCACCATTGTGGTTGAGGAAATAAAGGAAGGCGGGAAAGTCAGCGTTTTTGCCCTGGACAAGGATAAAATGGAAGAGGCGGTAAGCTGGATCAAAAAGATCGTAGCCGTACCGGAAGTCGGAAAGGTTTATGAAGGAATCGTGAAATCCGTTATGCCATTCGGTGCCTTCATTGAATTTATGCCGGGTAAGGAAGGCCTTCTCCACATATCCGAAATTAAATGGGAACGTATCGAATCGATGGAAGGTGTTTTGGAGATTGGAGAAGAAGTATCGGTCAAACTGATCGAGGTCGATAGAAAGACAGGGAAATTCAGATTATCGAGAAAAATTCTGTTGCCCAAACCTGAAAAAAAACCTGTGAATAAGTAGCGGTATTTCCCATATTTGATATTTTTTTAGTATTATAGCCTGATTTTATCCGGAAAGGAACTATATATTTATATTAATCTGTTTAATGAATAAACATCTGAAAGGCTTATTGAATGAGACAGCTTAAGATTAGCAAGCAGATTACCAATAGGGAAAGTCAGTCGTTGGATAAGTACCTCCAGGAGATTGGTAAGGTGGATTTATTGACGCCGGACGAGGAGGTTGAGCTCGCGAAGCGAATCAAGGAGGGCGACCAGATGGCACTTGAGAGACTTACCAAAGCAAATTTAAGGTTCGTGGTTTCGGTTGCAAAACAATACCAGAACCAGGGATTATCCCTGGGCGACCTGATCAATGAAGGGAATCTTGGGTTAATCAAAGCAGCCCAGCGGTTTGATGAAACAAGGGGATTCAAGTTCATTTCTTATGCAGTCTGGTGGATCCGACAGTCTATCCTGCAGGCCCTGGCGGAACAATCCAGAATTGTGAGATTACCCCTTAACCGTGTGGGATCACTCAATAAGATCTCCAAAACATTTTCAGAGCTCGAACAGAAATATGAACGCGAACCCTCTCCTGACGAATTGGCAGATGTTCTGGATGTCACTTCGTCAGAAGTGGTTGACACGATGAAAATTTCCGGAAGACATGTTTCGATGGATGCTCCCTTCGTTCAGGGTGAGGAAAACAGCCTCCTGGATGTTCTTGAAAACGATACCGATCCAACCCCTGACCAGGGACTGATCAATGATTCACTGAGAAGAGAAGTTCAGAGGGCTTTATCTACGCTTACACAGCGGGAAGCGGATGTAATTGCCCTTTATTTTGGACTGAACGGTGAACATGCCATGACCCTTGAAGAAATCGGCGAACGGTTTAACCTTACCCGGGAAAGGGTACGTCAGATCAAGGAAAAAGCCATTAGAAGATTGCGGCATACTTCCAGAAGTAAGACCCTGAAGCCATATCTCGGATGAGAAATAACTGACAACATATGAAAAAGGCCTCATATTTGAGGTCTTTTTTTTGCCGGGATAAAACAAAGTTATAAATTCGTCCTGGCAGAATTACCGATTGTAAATTTTATTTGTAAAATTTGAGAAAATAAACAATGGCACAGCAAGAAATTGAAGTACTGATACTTGGATCCGGCCCGGCAGGGTATACCGCTGCAATATATGCTGCACGAGCCGGGTTAAAGCCGGTTTTATATCAGGGAGGTCAGCCAGGTGGGCAACTGACCATTACCACCGATGTTGAAAATTTTCCGGGATACCCTGACGGAGTTCAGGGCCCGCAGATGATGATGGATTTTCAGAAGCAGGCAGAACGATTTGGAACCGATGTCCGGTACGGTCTGGCCACTTCGGTTGATTTTTCAACCTACCCTTTAAAAGTGATCATGGATGAATCACACGAGCTCATGGCAAGATCAGTGATCATCGCCACGGGCGCATCTGCAAAATGGTTGAATATTCCATCTGAACAGCGACTGAATGGCAAGGGAGTTTCCGCCTGTGCAGTTTGCGACGGATTCTTTTTCAGAGGACAGGATGTAGCGGTTGTTGGCGGGGGTGATACGGCCTGTGAGGAAGCCAGTTATTTGAGTAAGATATGCAATAAAGTGTATATGATTGTACGGCGTGATGAAATGAGGGCCTCCAATATCATGCAGCAAAGGGTAAAAAATGCCCCAAATATTGAAGTTTTGTGGAATTCTGTTACCGATGAAATTCTGGGAGAAAAAGAGGTGGAAGGTGTGCGGATCCTCAATAAAAAAACAGGAAATAAATCCGTGGTGCCCGTTCAGGGATTTTTTGTGGCCATCGGTCACACGCCAAACACGGATATTTTTAAAGATTGGCTTAAAATTGATGAACAGGGATATATCATCACTGAACCTGGATCGACCAGAACGAACATTGAAGGCGTGTTCGCTGCGGGCGATGTGAAGGATAAGATCTATCGTCAGGCGGTTACTGCTGCAGGCATGGGTTGTCAGGCAGCATTGGACGCCGAAAAGTTCCTGGCGGAAAAGGAACTTGAATTAGCCTAGCAAAAAACAAGTGGCCAAGTGAATAAATTATATCTGATCGTCTTTCTATTTCTTTGTACGGAAGTTGCATACAGTATGCCTGCACAAGTCTCATATGTCAGCGGATATGTTGACGTGGGAAATTCAGATGATGCTTCCACAAATAAGGCCGATCCGGGCCGGAAAAAGAAAAACAGAAAAATTACCCATCTTTCCGTTATGTATCCTTCAGGTAATGACTCAAGAAAAACATACGATCTTTCGCCATCACCGGTTCCTGAATATTCCCTTACCTTTACCCGGGAGAAATATGTTCTTCCGGCATACCTGAGTACGGACGAAGGATATAAGATCGACTGCCTCTATATCAATACATACGAATACTTTTCGGTTTGGGAAAACAACAAGCTCAATCCCTATGGGTTTAACGGCGAGCATTTTACCGACACAGTCCGGTTGTTTTTGTTCAATCCCATGGATTCGATCATGTGGCATTCCCCATTGGATGAAACCATCGTCACTTCCGATTTTGGTCTCAGGAGGTCTTCCTGGCATTACGGGATTGATTTCAGATTAAAGACCGGGACACCGGTTTATGCAGTATTCGACGGGATTGTCCGGGTGATGGGATATGAAAAGAGGGGCTTTGGCAGGTATCTTGTGGTCCGGCATGCGAATGGACTGGAATCCGTGTATGCCCATCTTTCCAAAACATACTATACCCTGGGACAAACCGTTAAGGCAGGTGAAATAATCGGCAGCGGAGGGAGCTCAGGAAGATCAACCGCCCCCCATCTGCATTTTGAATTGCGGTATTCCGGGAATGCCATCGATCCCAATCTGGTCTATGATTTTAAGACAAACCAGATCAGAAATCAGAAATTCATCGTTCAGCCGGATGTATTCACCTATCTTTCGGAAGCCAATAAAATCCGGTATCATGCCGTCAGAAGTGGGGATACGTTGAGCGAAATTGGTTACCGGTATGGTGTATCCATCAATAAATTATGTCTCCTTAACGGGATCAGGAAAACTTCTGTCCTGAGAATCGGCCAGAAACTCAGGGTCAATTAGAACTCATGAAAGTTGATATACTTGTTTTTGCATCCCATCCGGATGATGCCGAACTGTCCTGCTCGGGTACCATTGCAAGGCATGTAAAAATGGGCAGAAAAGTAGGCATCATCGATCTGACCAGGGGAGAACTTGGAACCCGCGGAACCCCTGAAACCAGGGAACAGGAAGCCGTGAAAGCCTCAGCCATCCTCGGACTTTCAGTGCGTGAAAATCTCGATATGCCGGATGGTTTTTTTGACCTTTCCCGCGAATTTATGATTGCTGTAGCCGGCAAGGTAAGACAATACCAGCCTGAAATTGTCCTGGCTAATGCCGTACATGACCGTCATCCGGATCATGGTCGGGCAGCAAAACTGGTTGAAGAGGCCTGTTTTTACTCGGGTTTGAAAAAGATCAGCATCATAGCACATGACGGGAAACCCCTCGAAGCCTGGAGGCCAAAGGTCCTATATCATTATATCCAGAGCAATTATTTAGATCCTGATTTTATCGTGGATATTTCCGGATACTGGGATATCAAAATAAATTCAATCATGGCCTACAGTTCCCAGTTTTTCGATCCACAAAGCGACGAACCGGAAACCTTTATTTCAAATCCGGGATTTCTTCATTTTATCGAGGACCGGTGTAAAGTATGGGGTCATATGATCGGTACGGAATTTGGGGAGGGATTTACCGTGAACAGAAGGATCGGTGTGCGGAATCTTTTCGACCTTATCTGAAGGAAGGTTTATGGTAAAATCCCGGATTATTCCTGTTGAATTCACGAATATCCAGTAAAACCTGGAGCAAGTCCGATCGATCCTTCAGACCGAGGGGAAACCTGGATTCAAGCCACTGAACAGCCTCAGTCAGGGGTATGGGAGGATAGAGTTCAGCCTGGGCATAATGAACATACTGAAGCAGCTTTAATCCGTTGAACCATCTGAAAAATTTATCCCTGAAGTTTGATGCCATGGATGACTGTGCCCTGAATTCCTCAACTTTATTTTCAAAGTTATCTCTTTCAAGGAAATTCCACAGGGACTCTGGGAGGTGTCTCAAATTGCCGGTAACCTTATTATTTGCATAAAGATCCTCCACCATGTCGAACAGTTGCTTCAGGGATTGAAAAATAACCGGATGATAGGTCGTAAGGATCTGATCCTGATTTTTCATCCATTCAAGCATCGCCTTACCGGTACCAAACGGCACCCTGTCCGACTCTCTGGACGAGGGAAATACGGTGGTCCCGGAAATTTCCTTGTATTCCCCCAATGGGATCACCTTATGCAGAAAATAAAAATCTTCGCCTGCCTTTCGCTTATTCATGCCCCCCTGTTTTTCATAGACATCATTACGTACGGCCATGCTTGATCCGATCGTATGGAATGCATAGGGGAATCCAGCATATTTCTGTGCCATGATATAATATCTCAAATGAAGTTCATATTGAATGATCCCCGCATGCAGCCGGGGATCTCCTTCCATCGGATGTTCAAAATGGATAGAAGCTCCGTTAAGCCGAAAATTCTCAAATTCATTTTTCACGGTCACCAGGTAGTTCTCCCGGCAGGTGCTGTCGGCATCGAACCCGATGATGATTCCCTGCGGATTACCGGATTTTCTGAACCTGCGAACAGCCTCATCCATGGCCAATTTCCGGGCGAGACCTACACCGCTCCATTTTGCCGGAAGATTTTTTATCCAGAGAATATAATACTTCAATGATGGCGATTGATTCCAGCGGACCCACTGGTGGGCTTCCTGGAAACTTATTTCATTCTGCTGTTGAACGGCCGGATCCACGTTTTCCGGCTGATTTATAAGCACGATGACTTCGACATCGCAATCAGGCCGCAGGCAGGAATGTATGGAGCGGAGAGTTCTGACCAGGCCGGGTTCATTATAACAGGGGATGGTTATGATCATGCCCAGGTTGCCTGAAACAACTTCCCGATTCAAAAATTCGACGGGATGAGCATAGCGCTGAAGATAAATCGATGGATCCAAAATGTTATCAGGGGGCAATTCTTTCCATTTTCCAGTCTCCTGAGGATTGCCGCGAATATTTTATCCGGTCATGTAAACGGTTTGGCCTTCCCTGCCAGAAATTGAATACAACCGGTTCCACAACAAAACCTCCCCAATGTGGAGGACGCGGCACCTTCTGCCCCAGGTATTTAGCAGTATATTTTGCAAAGTTCAGCATGATCACTTTTCGGGAGGAGATGGGTTCACTCTGCGGGCTCGCCCAGGCGCCAACCTGGCTTTTCCAGGGCCTGGAATGAAAATAATGATCGGAAGTTTCAGGAGCGGCTTTGGTCACGCTTCCGAGAATGTTTATCTGACGTTCGAAATGGGGCCAGTAAATGGAGATTGCACATTTGGGATTCAATTTAAGTTCCCTGCTTTTCTGACTGTTATAATTCGTATAAAATTGAAGCTTTCCATTTTGAATGCCTTTCAGCAGAACCATTCGGGAGGAGGGTTGTCCATCCGGATCAACAGTTGAAAGGCACATCGCGGTCGGTTCAGGTAAATCCGCTTCGATCGCCTCTTCCAGCCAATGATCCAGCTGAACGATTGGATCCTTTTCCATACTTCCTATATCCAGTTTTTCTTTTGAATAATCACTTCGTATGTCAGCTATTTTAAATTTCATATCCGGCTATCTGAAAAAAATAGAAGACAAACCAATATTATTTCAATTCGTTTTATTATTAATGGTACAATATTATCGTTTTAATTATTAATTATTTGGATTTCCATCTTATTATATTATGATTTGTAGAAATAGGGAGGGCTGGAACTGAATGTCTGAATTGCGGTAATTTAGGATTTCATCGTGATCTCTAATTATTGATTTTAGCAAATGGATTTGTTTGATTATCAAAAATTCGTTAAACCCCAGAAAGGTGGTTTATTGATTTCCGAACCATTTTTACCCGATCCAAATTTTGAAAGGACGGTCGTATTGCTTTGTGAGCATAACGAAGATGGATCAGTCGGTTTTGTATTAAACAAACCATCCATATTGAAATTTGACGAGGCAGTGGAAGATGTGGAAAATTATTCACCGACTTTGTATGTTGGCGGACCCGTGCAACAGGATACATTACATTTTCTGCACAGGTCTCCCGATATTCTTGAAGGAAGTATCCGGGTCACTGATGAAATTTTCTGGGGGGGCAATTATGAACAGTTGATTACCATGATCAATACCAAAACCATTGTGCCGGAGGATTACAAGTTTTTCCTGGGATATTCAGGGTGGGCTCCGGGCCAGTTGGAAGAGGAACTCAAACAGAAATCCTGGATCGTTATAAACGACGCCTCGGCAGAACAGGTCTTTGATATCGAACCAGGGATCCTATGGAAAATGATCCTGAATAATCTGGGTGGAAAATTCAAGATCATCTCCAATTTTCCCGTGGATCCCAGGATGAACTGATCGTATTGGTATATTAAGTTTTTATTGCCAACTTTACATTTTACAGTACTTTGTTATGAGCGATATCGAAAAGCGTAAGGAGCTTTCTGGTGAGGAGAATTTTGAAAAGGACTCGTTCGATGATGAAAAAAAGGACGAAAACAATCAGGAATCTGCTGAAAAGGAAAGTTCTCAGTCTGCAGATCAAGGACCTGTTACAAATAAAGAAAAAGAGCCTGAAGATATTCCAGGCAATAATTCCCGGCGTTCTGATGAATCAAAACCCGGGCCAGGGTCAATGAAGGATGAACCTGCCGGGGTTCCTGATGCCGGCCAGGAAAAATCTGAGAAAATACAAGAAGAAGAAGAACCCTCCGCTGAAAACTCCATTCATGGTATGGATCCGGAACCGGATAAAGAGCCGGATGAATCCGTTAATAAAAAGGACGATGTAAATGCAGGGACTGAGGTAGATGCGGATAATGAACCGGATGAAACAGGGACAAGTACAGAAGAAGGTCAGGACAGTGAATTAAAGACTGAAATTGTTGAATTAGAAAACAGGGAAAAAACAGGGACTGAAGAGAAGGCGGAAATAACCGGAGCAAAGGAGCCGGCGGAAGAGACGGAAGTGGGGGAAACGGAAAGTGAAGGGGCAGAGGAAAAATCCGGAAAGGATACTTCCGGAGAAGAGGGGGGCCGGGATGATGAGGAGGAAGAGGAAGCAGATGAAAAGGATTACAGCACATTCAGCAAGGAAGAGATCATCCAGGAAATGGAAGAATTGTTGAAGGCAGATGATGTAAAAAGAATCGAAAAGCCTGTCAAGGAATTAAAATCTTTTTATGATGATATCTTCGATCATGAGAAAAAAGAATC
>JAGTVG010000057.1 GCA_018224645.1 Cyclobacteriaceae bacterium | reverse complement strand
GTATTTATTGGCTGACATTAATCAATTCTGTAATTGATGATTTTTGTAACATACAACATCATCAGGTTCAGATAAATCATTAAACCAGTTATGGATGATCAGTAAATCATTAATTTTTATTGAAGATCAGGTCAATTTGTATTTTCAGGGCCTGCTGGGTCCATCTACGCAAAAATATGCAGTCCTTGGAAATATTGCCAGGATTATTGATGGCAACGAAAACAATGAGGATGAGGATAGTTCCGGAGTGATTATATCCTTGGTCAATATCGAAGAAGACAGAATCTCAAAAAACCCTGATGGTATTTACAGGCAGGTTGATAAGGTGATCAAAAGCAATCCTGAAATTCTTGTTAACCTTTATGTATTGTTTTCTGCGAACACCAGTGATTATATTACAGCCCTGAACAGAATTTCCAGCGTCATTCAATGTTTCCAAAGCAACAACTTTTTTACAAGTGACAGTTTCCCCTCCCTTGTCAAGGAAATTGAAAAATTACACCTGGAGCTTTATACCATGAATTTTGAACAAATAAATCATTTGTGGAGTACCCTGGGCGGTAAATATCTGCCATCGGTATTATATAAGGTGAAACTGGTAACCATTGCAGACCATGCCAACCAGATCGAAGGCGGCTTGATTACTGAGATTGTCCTGAACAAAAATGCGCTTGCCGGAACGCTAAAATAATCTTAAGGCAGAATGAAATATACTCCTTTATTTACGATTGAAATAGAACATGATTATTTTTCTGAATCCAGGATTCAACAATTGCGCATTGTTCCCACCACAAATACCCAAGGAATCCTGGAGGGCTCTGGATTGATCGCAAAATTCCTGCATAATAAGCTGTATGTTCTTGTCAGGCATTTGGATGAAAATAAACCCCTTCTGAATTTATCCAATGATTTTGTTCTCCAATTTTTTCTTGAGGTGACAGGACCGGAATTTACGGAAATCACCAATTTAAATGTCCGGGATCCCTACAATCAGAAACTATACCTGAGTAATACAAATTCCATTCTGGATGGTAATGATAAGTCTGTTGACAATACTTTATATCTGAACGAAAAATTACCGCAATTCAATGCCGCCAATGTATACCAGTATAACGATCTCGTCAGGAGTGGTTCGGGAATAGCCTATGAATGCCTTAAGAAAATTGATGCCGGTACCGGCAATCTCAATAATTCCTCTCAATTCAGGAAACTTGAGAAAGTAAGTTATATTTCATTGACAACAGTCCTGGAATTTACAGGACCACAGAAAGTCGTTTCATTAAATGTTCCTTCTCCGGCAGTTGACATCCATTACTTTCAATATAATCCTGTGACAAAAGCCTTTGACATTGAGGTTAAGAGTATAAAGATCGGCTCGTCCGAAAATCCCACCAATGCCGACGTGCACAGTGTTCTCATCAACTTCTACGGCCAGGATAATAGCCCCCTCACGGAAGGTATTTACAGGGTCCTCATCAATATGCAGGAAGAGTATTTCTATTTCCGGTTAGAAAATGACTGGCAGGCGTGTCTGGGTCTCATTAATATCCATAACGATTCAATGGCAACGGTCGAATCCAGCCGGATACTCAAGGAGGATGGTTCCTTCTATATGGTTGCTCCGGCTAATAAGGAGATTGAAACCAGGAATTTTAAGATCAGGTTCGCCCCGGCCCAATACCTTCTGAAATATGTATGCAAGACAAATAAGGTCACCCAGATCACCGACGATAATGGGATCATTGAATTTGATAACCTGGGCAGCAATGTGTTCCAGAGCAAACTGCCGGTCAGGCTGAATGAAAAGGCAGTGGATACCATATTGGTCACCTATGATGGTTCCGACATACTGAATAAGACAAAAATTCCGGGGCACCGGTTCTTGTCCATTTCTGATGATGAAAACAAATATATCATAAGCGAAACATTTCTGAATTTATAGAAAAAATTAAAAAAACTCACTATGGCTACAGTTTATAAAACACCGGGTGTCTATGTTGAGGAAATACCCAAACTGCCACCTTCCTTCGCACAGGTAGAAACTGCAATTCCCGCATTCGTTGGATATACTGAAAAAGCGGAAAAACAGGGGGAATCCCTTTTAATGAAACCCACCAGGATTTCTTCGTTACTGGAATTCCGGGAACTTTTTGGCGGAGACCATCCCATCGATGACATCTCGGTTACCCTGGATGAAAACAATAATTTTGCGGTCGACAGCATCAGCATTGCCAATACCGAAAGATATTTAATGTACGACAGCCTGCGGATGTTCTTTGATAACGGAGGCGGTGATTGTTACATTGTATCTGTCGGGCTCTATGGCACCGCACCCGTTTATGGCGATGAAAATGCTGTTCCCGCCACCGGGCTCAGAGGGGGAGTTAAAGCCCTGGAAAAATATGATGAACCTACCATTATTTTATTCCCGGATGCAATCAATGTGGTTACCGGTGGAAATGATGATGCTGGTTTTTACAGTCTTCAGCAGATGGTCCTGGAGCAATGTGCCAGGTTGCAGGACAGGGTCGGATTGTTCGATTTAAAGGAAAATATTACTGAAGATCTAGATACGGCCATTTCCAATTTCCGAAATAATATTGGAATCAACAACCTGAAATACGGTGCCGCATACACACCCTATGTGATCACAACCTATCCCAGGGAAATCGACGTGGCGGATTTTGAAGGGAATATTACGAACCTGGCATCGGCAGCGGTATCTCTGAAGGATCTCTCCTCTGACAGCGAACATCTTGAGCTTATTGATAATTACGATGCTGCGGCAGAGGAGATGGAAGCGGTTGAAGATTACCTGACGACCATTAAAAGGGCAAATGAAACAGACGGTTCATTTGATGACAGTGTGGCCATTACCGATATGCCATCCTCTTTGAAAGAGAAGTTTCTTGTCTATAAAAAAGCGGTCGATGCTTCCACAGATGCAGTCATGGCACAAACCGCTACCAGGGCGTTGTTTTCATTCTGCAGGCATGCCATCAGCGGTTTCCAGGATGTTTATGATGACCTGGATCCGAACACAAGTCAACTGGCGAAAGACATCAATACGTATGCTAAAGCCAACAGCATGTGGCGCGGTGCGGTAGTTGGTATCGTTGCACTGGATAAAAACGATAAGGTTAGGGAGCTAAATAATCTGCCCAATCCCAACATTTCCCTGACAGCCTTATACGATCTGTATGACGATAATGATGGAGACGATCTGAGCGTAGATTGGGTAGGGTCAGCTTTAAGCGCGATTACTCCCGTGCCAGCCAGTAATTATGCCGGCAGTACCAGTAATGACTCGGAAGCTCCGCTGATCGCAAAACAGGTTGCCAACGATGTCCTGGGTGAATTTGAGAAACTCATCGCCTATGCAAACGCCGTTACCAGCGCTGCCGACAGTTATTTGAATGCCGCCCAGAATTTATTGTATGAAAAACATTCGGTAATCGGCAACATTGTCAAAAACATAAGGAAAAAGATCAATACCTTGCCCCCGAGTGGAGGAATAGCAGGCATTTATGCAAAAGTGGATAACTCCAGGGGAGTCTGGAAGGCCCCTGCCAATGTCAGCATGAATTCGGTAAGTGCTCCATCTGTGTTCATCAGCCATGATGAACAGGCCAACATCAATGTAGATGCGGTAGCGGGTAAATCCATCAATGCGATCAGAAGTTTCACAGGCAAGGGTACCGTTGTATGGGGGGCAAGGACCCTGTCCGGTAACGACAACGAATGGAGATATATAAGCGTCAGGCGTTTCTTCAATATGGTAGAGGAGAGCTGTAAAAAGTCGACAGAACCTTTTGTGTTTGAACCCAATGACTCCAGTACCTGGATTAAAGTTCAGACCATGATCGAAAATTTTCTGACCAACCTGTGGCGGCAAGGCGCATTGCAGGGGGCGAAACCGGAACATGCTTTTTATGTGGCAGTTGGTTTGGGTAAAACCATGACCTCCGTGGATATTCTGGAGGGGCGGATGATCGTAGAGATCGGAATGGCTGTGGTAAGACCTGCAGAATTTATCATTCTTCAATTTTCCCATAAAATGGCTGAATCCTGATACAGTTGATCTTACGGATGAATCATTAACCAATTAAATAAGAAATAATCATGGCAACATATCCATTACCAAAATTCCACTTCCTGGTTCAATGGGGAGGCAGTAAGTTTGGCTTTACAGAAGTGACAGGACTGGACTTCCAGGTGGAACCCATCGAATACCGTGAAGGAAGCAGTCCTGAATATCATAAAATTAAAATGCCCGGGATGCACAAGTTCAGCAATATCACCCTGAAACGGGGCACATTTAACGGGGATATCGAATTTTACAACTGGATGAAAACCATCAGTCTTACCAATGTCGAGCGGCGTGACATTACCATCAGTCTGCTTAATGAAGCACATGAACCGGTTATTACCTGGGGTATAAAGAATGCTTTTCCCATAAAAGTTCAGGCGAGTGATTTAAAATCTGATGGCAATGAGGTGGCGATCGAAACGCTGGAACTGGCCCATGAAGGTTTGAAGATCATCGAATAATCAGATATTCAATTATTCATCGTGGCTGAAGTCAATCTCCATAAAGCCGGAGGCTATTACCCTCCTGTCGGTTTTCATTTCAAAATTGAGTTCATCAATATTGGAAATGATAATGATGTTCGCTTCCAGAGTATCAGCGGATTGAATGTGGAGCAGGATGTCGAACTCATCAAGGAAGGTGGTCAGAATCTCTTTGAACATAAAATTCCCGGACGGAGCAAATTCTCCGATCTCACATTAAAAAGAGGGCTGTTGCTAGATTCCGACCTCATTAAATGGGTAAAAAAAGCTTTGTATGACCGGGAGTATGAGCCTGCAAATATGAATATCAGCCTGCTGAATGAATCACATGAACCACTCGTAACCTGGCAGGTGTTTAAAGCATGGCCAAAAAAATGGAATGTCAGTGATTTAAATGCCTCTGAAAATTCGGTTATGGTGGAGACCATGGAAATTGCTTACAATTATTTTAAAATCCAAATAGGATGATATGTCTATCGAGATAGGGAATTTAAAGGTGACTGTATCAGTGAATCAGGCAAAATCTGAAGGCGGAGAGGGCAGCAGTACACCCGTTACCGAAACGGATGCCTTTAAAAAATCAGATCCGGAAAAGCTGACACAGGATATTATTGAGCAAATTGTAAAAATTTTAGATGACAAAAAGGAAAGGTAATGGCACTGGGTAAACTGGAAAAATTAAAGATCATCGCATTTAAGAATGCCGACTATTCTGATGCTCCCGACGAGCAGGAAACCTTTACCGCCATGCTCAATCCGGAAACCTATACGCTGGATTACAAGGTGGAATACCAGGATGGACAGGGACAGGGGACAAGCAGTTCACAGCAGCGTTTTTCTGTTAAAAAGCCGGAGGAGTTCGCCTTTGAATTGATGATTGACAGTACGGGAATCATCGATGACAATCCAAGGGAATCCATTGAAGAGGACATTACCCTGCTGCGTGACCTTTTGTTGAAATACGAGGGGGATATCCATGAACCCAAGCATTTTCAGGTGTTGTGGGGTAGCCTGCTTTTCAAAGGAAGGTGCACCGGGCTTAACATCAATTTCAAATTATTCAATCCGGATGGAAAACCCATTCGTGCCATATGTAAAGTCACATTTTCCGGAAGTATTGAGGATAATCTGAGAACTGCGGAAGAAAGAAGGGAATCCCCTGACATGACGCATTACCGCCTTGTCAAAGCCGGTGATACACTGCCGATGATGTGTTATAACATATATGGTAATTCAGGCTATTATCTTCAAATTGCCAGGGTCAACAAACTGTCAAGTTTCAGAAATCTTAACCCGGGTACGGAGATCTTTTTTCCACCCCTTGAAAAAAACACACCCGTTGTATGAGCGAAGTCAATATTATTCCGAGCAAAGCGCCAAAATCTGTTTCAACATTTACCATTCTGCTGGATGGGAACAAAATGTCTGATCAGTTTAAGGTATTGAGTATCGTCGTACAAAAGGAAATAAACAGCATCGCTAAATCAACAATACTTCTGCAGGACGGGTCGGCAGCTGAACAGGGATTTACTACAAGCAACAGTGAAGAATTCATTCCCGGCAAAAAGATAGAAATCCAGGCGGGTTATGCAAATGATGAAGAGACTGTCTTCATGGGTATCATCGTAAAGCATGGTATAAAAGTGAGAAAAAATGTATCCGTTTTAGTGGTTGAATGCCGCCATGAAGCGATAAAAATGACAACCAGACTGATGAACAATTACTTTCATGATATGAGGGATTCGGACATAGCCGATCAATTGTGCCGTAATCATGGTCTTTCTTTTGATGGTGATGCCTCAGAATTTACGCACAAGGAAATCGTACAATTCAATTGCACCGATTGGGATTTTATGCTTTGCCGGGCAGAAGAAAACGGATTCTGGGTAACAACGGAGGAAGGATCGAAATTAAAATTCAAAGCGCCAGAATTTTCCCAGGAACCGGTTCTGGAATTGGCTTTCGGTGCCACCATTAAGGAACTGGATGCAGAAATCGACTCCAGACTCCAATATGAAACCATAAAATCCATGAGCTGGAGTCCGGCTGACCAGGAATCCATTACAAGTGAAGCCCAGGATCCGGCTGTCCCGGCTGCCGGGAATATTTCTGCAGCAGACCTGGCTGGCGTGACAGGCAACAATGAATTAAGGATAGGACATCCCGGACTAACAGAAACTCAATTGCAGATTTGGGTCAATAACTTTTTAAAAAAACACAGGTTGGCAAAAATCCGGGGGAAATTAAAGATAGATGGATCCCATATCCCGTTGCCGGGACAGCTCTGTGAACTCCAGAATGTCGGAGAACGGTTCGAAGGAAGGGTGATGATATCCGGGGTCAGGCACCAGATTGAAAAAGGCAACTGGGAGACCTACATCCAGTTTGGTGAATCCCCCGTACGGTTTGCTGAAAAGTATGAAGTGGAACAACCCCTGGCGTCGGCATTATTGCCAGCAGTACATGGATTACATATCGGTGTGGTTACGAATCTGGAGGATCCCGAAGGAGAGGAACGAATTCAGGTAAGACTACCGCTGGTTCATGACAGTGATGATGGGGCATGGATGCGACTATGCTCACTGGATGCAGGTGAAAACAGGGGATGGGTTTTCCGTCCGGAAATCAATGATGAAGTGATCGTGGGATTTCTCAATGATGACCCACGCCATGGAGTGATTCTCGGAAAAGTACACAGCAGTAAAAATACAGCACCTTTTCCGGCGGGAAACGACAATCATGAAAAAGGATTTTTATCCAGGGAGGAGTTGAAATTTCTGTTTAACGATGAAAAGAAATCCATTTCATTGGAAACGCCCGGAGGACACAAGGCAATCCTGAATGATGATGATGACAGCATTACCCTGGAAGACAGCAACGGGAATAAGATCGTGATGAACGCTGATGGTATTGAAATAGAAAGTATCAGGGATATCAAACTGACAGCTTCCGTCGACATAAAAATGGAATCAGGAGCCAATGCAGAAATGAAAGGAGGAGCCATGGCAAAACTTGAAGGAAGTGCAGGAGCGGAATTATCTTCTGGAGGCTCCACAACGGTCAAAGGTAGCATAGTGCAAATAAATTGACAATAATGGGAATGCCGGCAGCGCGCGTAGGAGATTTTCATGTTTGTCCCATGGTGACTGGGACGGTGCCTCATGTAGGCGGTCCGGTTTCCATGGGAAGTGGCAATGTTTTGATAGCAGGTATGCCTGCGGCCAGGGTCGGCGACATGTGCACATGTGTTGGGCCTCCGGACACCATTGCAGCAGGCTCATCAACGGTCATGATAGGTGGTATGCCGGCTGCCCGAATGGGTGATGCGACCGCCCACGGTGGGACCATTGTTGTTGGTTCGCCCACAGTTTTAATTGGTTAAACAACAATTATCATGGAAAACGCTAAGGACTTTATCGGGGTGGGCTGGAGTTTCCCGCCGACATTTAACCGGGAAAAAGGGCATGTGGAAACAACTGCCCTTTTCGAAGATATACAGAAAAGCCTGGAAATCCTGCTGACAACGCGGCCGGGAGAACGTGTCATGCAGCCAAAATACGGATGCCATATGGAAACGTTGTTATTTGAATCCCTGGATACGGGTACGAAAACCATGATCAAGGAACGGATAAGAACCGCGATTCTCTATTTTGAACCCAGAATTGAAGTGAAGAAAATTACCCTGGATGACAGCAGACAGAATGAAGGGATTCTGTTGATCTCTATAGAATATATTGTAAGTGCCACCAACAGCCGTTTCAACTTTGTATTCCCATTCTACAGTGAAGAAGCTACCGAAATGAATATTCTCACCACCAACCACCCACTTGCCGGTTAAAATGAACGATTGTTCTGAAAATAGAAACCCATTGATCCGGAATGGAACCAGCCAGGAACAAAGGGCTTTGGAAAAACAAAGCCCGGTTTCGGTGGAAATTATTGATAAAACTATTGAAGACTGGATGGTTTGGGCAGGAAAATTTTCAGATCATATCGCCCATTTCGCCCTGAACAATGCTCCGGCAGGGTCGATGAAACCCTTCTTTACCGGCAACATCAGTGCACAACTCGCCCTGGCAGCAAGCTTTCAGCCGGAAACCTTATCCCAATACATCAGGGAAGTTTTGCAGTTCTTAGAAACGGAGGATTCCAAACTCAAAGATGCCTATACAGAACTTTTTGATATCATCTTTTCCTTTTTTTCAGTCGTTGATCACCTGTACACTTCAACAAGATCAGATAAGGAGTATAACGGCATTCTGCTGAATCATATTCAGGCAAAATTATTGCCTGTTGAAGTCAGGGCGATTTCATATTATAAGGCTTCCCTCAATGCGAGTCCGGAACTTATCATTGAAAGTCAACTGATTGACCTGACCATCTTCCATGAGCCTGTTCACGGCCATGAAGAATTTGTTGTCATGGGTTTGTCCAGCCTGTCAGGTAAACGATATTTATATTCTTCCGATTTTAAAACATATTATAATGCAATTCCATCCGATCTCTCTATTTTCGGCAGTCAGACAGGATTTGTCAAACAGATCAAATATGTAATCCAGCACAATTTTTTTACGAGTATTCTGGATGAAATAAGCGCGTCGGCATCCTTTATCAAAAGTCTTTCCCAGAAATATATTGCCGGATACCTGTCCGACTGGCCTGACCATCAGCCGGATTATGCGCTTTTCCTGACATGGCTCCAATTGCTCGGGGACACACGCGATCACCTGAATGATTTAACGGGAAGGCATCTCGATTTCTATTATAAAAAGGTATTACAATTACGGCCCCTGGAACAATCCCCGGATAAGGCTTTTCTCGTCATGGAATTGAATAAGGTCACTTCCCGTTATGCATCAGCGGAAGATACCGTTTTTATAGGTCCGAAAGATGACGGAGGAAACATCATTACCTATAAAAGCATTAAGGAAACCGTGCTTAACAAGGCTGGGATCAAATACCTTTCGGCATTATATTATGGCGGTGCAAATGATAATATCGGCAGTCAGATCAATAATGGGAGGTTGTTTGCAGCCCCGGTCATCAACAGTGCTGACGGGCTTGGGGAGAAGCTGGAAGATGACATCATTGCCTGGCATCCGCTTCACATCAAGGAATATGTCAATGCTGAACTTGTGGATATCCATATGCCCGGGGCAACAATCGGTTTTGCCATAGCCTCCCACTATCTTCGTTTGAAAGAAGGTTCAAGAACCATCACACTGGAAATTACGCCTTCCAATAATATCAAATTCAACAACTTCAGCTATCAGGCCTATATCACTATAGAGAAGGAGTGGCTGGAAATAGAAGACACGGATCTTCAATTGGCAAAAAGTGGAAGCGGTTATGTGACCAGGATGGATTTCAGATGTACAATTCCGGCAGACAAGGATCCGGTTGTTGCTTATAACCAGGGTGTGCATCTGGGAAGTTTAACTGCCACGGAGCCGGTACTTAAAATTGTCCTGGAACACAAGGATACGGAAAACTTTATTTACGATACATTGAGTGAGATATTGGTTTCCAAGGTGAAATTAACCGTGGAGGTCGGGGATGTAAGCGGAACCTACAATGAAAATGGACTCAAAAATCTTGAACTTCATAACGATGAAAGCCCGTTAAATCCTTCAAAACCTTTTTTTCCCTGGGGACCCGAACCCAAAGTCGGTAATTCCTTCATCCTGGGAAGTGATGAAGTATTTTACAAGAAGGGTGCAATCCTACAGCTGAATTTTTACTGGAAGGATTATCCGTTGGATTCGGGAGGAAATATCAATTTAAGTGTACTCGATTATGATTCTTCAGGTTCTGTTCAATATTCTTCCTATAACAGTACAAACAGAACAAGTACCAATGATGATGGTTATGTTCCGAAGGTCGAAATTTTGAAATTAAGTGACAATAAATGGATAACCTTACAAAATGACAAACAGGTTTTCAGGGTTAGCGATGATGCCGAGTCAACGATTACCGATAAGACGAGTATGGGCATTGACCTTTCCTCTGATAGTCATAAAGCACTTTTTTTGAATAAAGGGGAGCCATGGTCATCCTATAGCCCCCGATCCAATAAAGGTTTTCTCAAGATCAGGCTCAATAATGATTTTGGGCATAGAGATTATTATCTTGCGCTCCAGAGTTTCTTTAAATTAAATGTTGATTCGGCCTCTGCTCCCGCATATCCCTATAACCCCACCCTGCAATCCTTCACGATGAGTTATACAGCCAGCTGTGAGTTGTCGCCTTCGTCCACAGATCCGGCAACATTTGACAACCGTCCACTTAATTTTTATCATATCGGCCCCTTTGGAGACAGCGAGCAACACAAGGTCCTTCAAAATACAAATGCAAAACTTCTGAGCAGGTTGATTACCTCGTCAGGAGGGGTCTATTCTTCCCAGGGAAGTCTATTTATCGGTTTGGAAAATCTCCTGCCCGGGGACACGCAGGCGATTTTTTTCCAGTTGCAGGAAGGGAGCGAAGATCCGCTTCTGGAAAAGCCGGAAAACCACCTTACCTGGGAATATTTATCCTCCAACAATGTCTGGAAGGAATTCGAGGACAGTGGAGTAGGGGATAATACAGGCGGATTGATCGAATCAGGGATCATCAATTTCATCATCCCGAAAGACACGGCTCTTGTACATACTGCCCTGGAAAGTGGCCTGGTTTGGATCCGATGTTCGGTAAGCGAAGCGCCGGATGCATTGTGCAGGATCATGGGGATCTACCCAAATGCAGTTGAAGTGAAACGGATTATCCCGGAAGATACCGAATATGCCTCCATGGTGGCAGCGCCGGGCGAAATCAAAAAATTATTTGTCCCGGAAGCAAAAGTTAAAAAAATTGATCAGCCGTATTCAAGTTTCGACGGCAAGCCAACGGAAGCAAGTGAGACTTTTTACATCCGTGCATCTGAACGGCTGAGGCACAAGAACAGGGCGATTACCATCTGGGATTTTGAACGGCTGGTCCTTCAGGCTTTTCCCGAAATCTACAAGGTGAAATGTCTGAACCATACAAAGATCACTGGTTCTTTGAGTGAAGGTAATCTTATATACAATGAAATAGCCCCCGGATATGTATCGGTTATCACCATTCCCAGCCTGGCGAACAGGAATGACATTGATCCGCTAAAACCCTATACCAAAAAAAGCACACTGCAGAAAATTGAAGATTTTCTTAATGAAAGGACTTCCTGCCAGGTAATTATTTGTACGGCACAACCTGATTTTGAGGAGGTTAAAGTGAAATGCACCATCATGCTCAGGAAGGAATTCCCGGATATCAATTATTACAGGGAAGTTATACAACAGGACATTGTCCGTTTCCTAAGCCCCTGGGCCTTCAGTCCGCAGACTGAAGTAAGCTTTGGCGGCCGTGTTCATCAGTCGGTACTGATCGATTTTATTGAAGAATTGCCATATGTAGATTTCCTGACAGATTTTGAACTGATCCATATAACATCCTCAGGCACCAGCACAAAGGTGGATGAAGCGATAGCATCAACGGCTCGGTCCATTCTGGTTTCAGTACCTGCTATCAAACACGATCTGAATGTGATGTTAAAAGCCGGGGATTCTGTGGAAGATATAGTTTGCGATAATGAATGAGCACATAACCATATTGAAACAACCTGACTTTCGTGAAAGCGAAAATTATAACGCCCTGCGTAAAAAGGGGATTGAACTGATTGAAAAATTAGCCAGTACGTATTGGACAGACTATAATATCCACGATCCGGGCATTACATTACTGGAATTACTCTGTTTTGCCCAGACTGAAGTGGGGTTTAAGCTGGGATTCTCCATCGAAGATTTACTGGCCTATCCGGCAAATCAGGAAGTCAACTGGAATGACCAGTGCTTCTATACGGCCCGTGAAATTTTAACGGTCAATCCTTTCACCAATAATGACTGGCGGAAAGTCCTTATCGATCAGACCGGCATCGCCAATGCATGGATGCTGTGTACTCCGTGCACCTGTCATCCCCGGTTTTATGCAGACTGTAAAGAATCAGCATTGACCTACGTGGAAACAGAACATCAGATAACCATCCGAGGTTTCTGGGATGCATTACTTGAATTGGAAGTGGATTCTCAATATGGAGATCTCAATGGAGGCAAGATCTTTCACCGGTTTTCATTCGATTCGGGGAAGCATCGGGCTACCATGGAAATCAGATTTTCACCATGGCACGAAGCCCGGGATGATATAGCGCTGATGAAGGTGATCGGGGCGGATGAAATCCTTTCCATAGAACTGGTAAACTATCACCTGGATGTGGCAGATGAGGTCTTTTACAAGGCTTTGAGAAATCCCCTGAAGGTGGATATAGACTACAAAGTCACCACGACGGATGGGGTTGAAAATATTAGTCTGATCGAATTGCCCGTCAGGATCTGGTTCAGGAACGAGGAAGGAAGGGAATTTATTAAAAAAAGTGATATCCAGGACGTATTTGCCGATATACTCGTAACAGGGCCATTCAGCCAGTATTTATACCAATTGAAAAAAGCACATGAAGCAGTTGAACGGGCCACGAAAGCGCTGCATCAATACAGGAATCTGGCGGAAGATTACTGTAAAATTTCAACGGTTCCGATCGTTGACGTGGGGATTTGTGCTGACATTGAAATGGCCGGAGAGGCAGATATAGAGGCAGTGCTTGGAGAGGCCTATTACCTGATCACCGAATACCTGAACCCTGTGGTCAGGTTTTATACCTTAAGCGAACTCCTTTCAGACGGGAAATATACGGAAGAAATATTTCACGGACCCAGGCTGGATCATGGTTTTATTCTGGATGAAGAGTTGGATGACTCAGACCTGCGTACAACAATTTATACATCGGATATCATCAATATTTTAATGGATATCCCAGGAATTGAAGCCGTAAAGAATATTGTTTTGACCAGGTACGATGAAACAGGTAAACTGATCGAATCCCAGCCCTGGGAGATGAAAATTAAAAGCGGTCATCAGCCGAGGCTTTATATCCATGCATCCAAGGTATTGGTCTTCAAGGATGATCTTCCCTTCCTGCCGCATCAGGATGAATTGTTCGACACCCTGCAGATGTGGAGAGGTATCCGTCAGCAGAATAAAGTGATTCAGACAGATACTGACCT
>JAGTVG010000056.1 GCA_018224645.1 Cyclobacteriaceae bacterium | reverse complement strand
TTTGAACTACTCCCTGACCTTTGTTGCGACCGTTGAATATCAGGATTTCCATACGATCTGCCTGGGGATCGCTGAACATTGCCGCTGTTGTTTTCCCGGCGATAGTTTGCGCCATGGTTCGATTTTACATCAGAACGCTGCATACTGGAATTTCCGGAAGACCTTCTCAAATCAGTATTGCCGGCAGACCTTTCAGTAGATTGTTGTATATTGGAACTTCTGTCAGATCTTCGCATATTCGCATCACTATTTGTTCCTTCGCTGCTTCGCCTTGTATCATTGTAATTTTCTGAGTATCGTCTGCTGTTGTCCATTGATCCCTGAATGGCATTTTCACTTTCACGCCTTTCCGATGATTCCCGCTTACCGATGCTGCTGCGCGAGGAAGACCCCGTGCTGATGCGCCCATTTGAATTTGAAACGATCCGGCCATCAGAATTATATCTTACATCTGTTCTGCGGCTTGGAGAGCGACCGTCATGTGGCTGATATTGCCCTTGCCGGTCAATACGGGTCGACCTGTATTCATTTATTCTATGATGATGTCTTTTATGAACGATCACAGAAGTCGTTCTATACGGCCTGTAAATTTCGTGGGCATAGACTACCCTATGCGTATAGCATACTGAATAATAACTTCTGAAAGGTCTCCAGAATGCATAGTAGTCATAATATACGACTGGTCTCCATGGTCTCCACCAACCCGGTCTATAGCTCCATCCCCATGGTGATACCCATACGCTGTAATAGGGCCCGTATATATATCTTACCAGTGGCCACGACCAGACATTCACAACTACCCTTGATGTATTGACACCCGCGTACGTTCTTACTTCGGTGGTTGGTTCAATAATTGTTTCAACACCGTAAATGTCCGCATCGCCGGTAATTTGCAGGATAGCCCTGCCATTCGCACGTTTTTCCAGGGTAATGACAGCGACGTCCTGGCTTTGCATATCTGATATAACGGCTTGCAAGACAAAGACATGCACATTTCCCTCATACATGTCTATGACCCTGATATAGTCAATATAGCCATCACCATTCAGATCCAGATTATTGACCCTCGTCTCCGGATCATTAAGCCTTCTTTCAAGTTCTTCCGGTGATGCTGATTTTTTAAATATTTCAAGTGCTCCTTCCAGGCTGAAGTTATCACCCGGGACTTCCCACTGTTGCTGTCCCCTCACTGTCATCCAACTCAACATCAGGATGAAGAGAAAGGCAATCCGGTTTATTAATTGTGTTTTCATGACCTACCTTTATTAGTTAATATGCATAGTGCAAACAATGGGCCAAAAATACAAAAGGGCTTACCCCCGGCTTCTAACAATATAAATATTAAAATATTACAAGGCCGTAATCCATTGATAATCAATTAGATAATCGACAGGGTTAACCCTCGCATTTCCTTCAACATGGCTTCATGTTAGGCTGACGCCACACGAAGCTTTAACCATTCTATGTCCGCCAAATATTAATGACTAAACAGACCGGGCTAACATTTAACATATTTAAAGGCCCATAAATAAGCTATGGTGCCTGACGGTTCTGGTAAAGCCACTGTAACGGTTTCCCGGGGTGCGTTCCTGTCCACCGGGACAAATGCTGTAGCGGGTTACAAAACTTCGCGCATCCACTTTCCCCGCCATTAACTCCTGGAAATATTTACATTGAAATTAAATAAGGGCGTTTGTAATTTCCCATATAACCGAACCCACAAGGGTAATAACATTTCTGTTCCCCTGGCAGTGGAAATATCCCCGAGGTCAATCATGTTTTTATCTTCCCATCCAAAACTATTTAATAAACGCATTACTTTTACTTTTGCCTCCCGGTCATTGCCACTTATAAAAACACTGTGATCCCCTTCAACGAGTTTTGGGTTAACCATAACAGGGTTACTCATGGTATTAAGTGTTTTTACCACTTTTAATTTGGGATATCTGTTTTGAATTTGTTCTCCTAAACTTTCAGTATTGGATACAAAAAGCGATGGAGGAAAGCCCTTGCTAAAATCCAATGGATTAGAAATATCGATCAATACCTGGCCGTTTAACGGTGGCTCGCCTGCAGCGGTCAGGCATTCGAACGCAGCTTTTCCATTCATTGCGAATACAATTAAATCACTGCCTTTTTCAACTGCTTCTGTGAACGTTACTAATTTTACCGTAGGATGCTCCTTGATCCAGGTGCCAATGGCAGGGTTTCCCCAATTATCGGCATCGGTTTTGACTAAACTGTCGGCTACACTTCGGGTGCCCATATACACCAGGTGGCCCAAATCTGTTAAACGTCCTGCAAGGGCTTGGCCAACAGCGCCCGTACCTAATACTGACATATTCATATTATACTTATTTAGTTAAACTATTATTTTTACAGTTGCAAACTTAATGATAGTTAGTTAGCTTCGCAATAACTGTCAAATTGGATAGTTTAAAAACATTAATTTTAACGACATGATTATTGATAATACGGAAGTTGTAATTGAAATTGACCAGCAGCAATTTCATTGTGCGATGGATGTTACCATGCATTTTATAGGTGGAAAATGGAAAACGGTAGTTTTATGGTATTTGAGAAATGATAAAAAACGTTTCAGCGAGTTAAAATCGCATATGCCTCAAATCACAGAAAAGATGTTAAGCATCCAGTTAAAGCAGTTAGAAGGCGATGGCTTAATCAACCGTAAAGTATTTACTTCTAAACCACCATTAAAAGTGGAATACTCATTAACTGATTTTGGTAAATCCCTCATTCCTTTATTGAACGAAATTGCCAGTTGGGGGCGCAAAACCGGAAATGAAAAAGGAAAAATTATCAAGGCCGGGTAGTTTTTTGAAGTTGACACCTGCTGAGGATTATTTGATTCCGTGTTGCTGAATCTTATATTTCATTAAATCCGCAATATGTCGGGCACGCTGAATGGCTTCCGTTGCTGTTATGCCGCTGAAGTTCCCCGTAACGGTGGTTTCCCATAAGGCAAGCCATCTGTCAAAATGTTCAGCATTTAAAGGTTCCTTTCCATTTAATTCAATGTGTTTCAACATGGGATTTCCTTTATACTTCACCTTCCCTAATAATATAGTCTCCCAAAAGTCATTCATAACCGGAATGTGTTTATCCCAGTCAAGCTTAATGACCCTGGTAAAAAAATGGCCGATCAAATCATCCTTAACAACCTTTTTATAGAATTCATCTATCAGAAATCTGATGTCTCCGCTATTTTCAATGTCTTTCAATATTCTTTCCTTTAACGGTTCCCAATATAAAAGTATATACGGTTCGTTCCCAGCAGTACCGGGTTAAAAAATATAAGGGTGTATGATCAGATGGATCCTGCTTCTGCCCGATTTTCTACCTGCAAATATAAGTCATTGGTTATCCAGCACTTTAGCCGGGTCAAAAAACAAAATATGGCCGCAGGAGGTGCAGGAAATCCCTCCCATATCTTCTAGACCTGGTTCGAAATGCCGGTTACCACATCCACGGTGGCTACCTGGCACACGTCATCGCCAAAAATGTGGAAGCTTGATGCGTTGAAGACATGGCATTTCAGCTGCCTGTTGCCGATGACTGTTTTGATCTTGTTTCGTGGCTTCTGGGAATAAGGCATGATACCAACAGTTAAATTGACACCTGATTATAATTTACTCAATAATTCCCGGGATGCCAAAAATCTTTGGAATGCCTTGAAATCCTGTTTGATGAAACCCACTGCTCTTGAAAAACAGTTTGAATCCGGGGAAATTCGGAGAATTCAACCCGTAAGAGACTCAAGGTAACCATCCGAAACGATTCATTCGAATCCGGGGAAACCCGGAAAATCACCCCGGCAGATTCCGGTTCCGCCTGAGCCTTAAAATGATTTCAGTTTGTCGTTGATTTCTAATTTTATTCATATTATATTTCAGGATTGCCCGGAGGAACTACCATTCTCCGCTGCATGATCTTAAGGATCCCGGTAAATCAAACTAAACTGCAAACCATGAAATCATCCAACTCATTGATTATGATCTTCCGAAGTGGTTAACCGCCTGTCATCCCTCCCGGCCTGACTGACTGGAAGGATTCTGAATTCCACCGGAAGACCTGGATGTCACGGCGGCATTTCCAGCCTTTCCGGATTTTGCCCTGTATCTGTTCAAAAAGCCTCAACCGGCCGATTTGAAGCCCGACAGGGTTATCCGTTCGTCATCTGTAATTCTTGTAACCGGTACATTGATCTATGATTTTCCAGCATCCATTGGCGGCACGGTTCAATAATCTTCCATTAATTCTGTGCGGACCGGTCGTGCGAAGGGTCGAACCGGAGATCGCATCGGTTTGGGTGGCCCTGAAGGAACCAAGGTTCATTGAGCTTGAATTGTATCCGGGATACTGTTCGGTATCGGCTCCGGATTTTTCCGAAAAAAAACCAGCCTTTAAATCGGAAAAAACTCCTGTTCTGGCTCTTGGAAAACATTTATTCATTGGGCTGGTAACCATCGACACGAAGGGACTGTTGAACCCGGGAGCGATATTTTCCTATAACATGAAGTTTTACCCGGGTAAGGAGGATGCCACCCATAAGGAAGACCTTGAATCCCTCAAGCTCCTGGATGAACCGGAAATTCTCGGATTCAAAAAGGACCAGTTGCCTTCCTTCCTTACCGCTCCCGAAAAACTTACGGATCTGCGGATTGCCCACGGATCCTGCCGTAAACCGCATGGACCCGGGCAAGATGGTCTTGCCATTCTGGCGGAAATCATGGAAGCCGATTTTACGGAACCTGATCACATCCACAACCCCTCCATCAGGCCCCACTATTTTTTCCATACGGGCGACCAGATCTATGCCGATGATTGTTCACCTTTCCTGATCGAACACTATAATGATTCCGGAAATTTTCTGCTGGATAAAATCGAACTGCTTCCATTCCCGGTCGATCCCGAACATGATTATTCGAAACAGGTCGATATGG